>DATMOZ010000041.1:0-5209 GCA_035567995.1 Acidobacteriaceae bacterium | reverse complement strand
CACGCTGACCTCAGTGCAAGCCACGGCTGCGCCTGTCCTCGACCTTGATGTCGTGCTTCCAGTTCTGCACGGCACTTTCGGCGAAGACGGCACCATCCAGGGCCTGCTCGAACTCGCTGATCTCGCTTACGTCGGCTCCGGGGTGCTCGGTTCCGCCGCCGGCATGGACAAAGATGTCATGAAGCGGCTCTTCGTCGCCGCCGGGCTGCCCATCGTGAAGCACGTCACGCTGCTGCGCGCGGAGTGGAAGAAGAATCCCAAGCGCGCTGAGACACAAATTGAGAAGGCGCTGAAGTATCCGCTCTTTGTGAAGCCGGCGAACCTCGGCTCCTCGGTCGGCATCAGCAAGGTCCACAACCGCGAAGAACTCGCTCCCGCAATCGACCTCGCCGCAAGCTTCGACCGCAAGGTGGTCGTCGAGCAGGGCGTCGGCGGTCGCGGCCGCAACCCTGGCAAGGCACGCGAACTCGAAGTCGCCGTGCTCGGCAATGACGCCGCTGAAGCGTCCGTCGTTGGCGAGATCGTGCCGATCAAAGAGTTCTACGACTACGAAGCGAAATATCTCAGCGAGGGCTCTGAAGCTATCATCCCCGCGCGCATCACCAAAGCCGAAGCGAAACAGATTCGCGAAATGGCCGTCGCCGCGTTCCGCGCCTGCGACTGTGCTGGACTGGCCCGCGTTGATTTTCTGATGGAGGCAGGGGCGCGCAAGCCCGGCAAGCCGCGCCGCATCTTCCTGAACGAAATCAACACGCTGCCCGGCTTCACTTCGATCAGCATGTATCCGAAGCTCTGGGCCGCGTCAGGCGTGCCCTATTCAGAGCTGATCGACCGCCTCATCCAGCTCGCTATCGAACGTCACAGCGAAAAGGCGGGAACCAGCTACTCGCGCTAACATGCTGCTGGCATCTAATGCAGTGCTCACAGGTGTCTAATCAAAACAAGAGGTGTCTCGCGATATGGCACTGATGGATGCACCGGAATACGACGAAAAAAAAGATATTCGCAAACGCAATCTTCTGATCGCAACTGGAGCCCTGATCGTTCTGCTCGGTGCGCTTGCTTTCGCCGGGTTCTTCACCGGTCACGGATGGCTGTTCATGAACCTGCCGGCCGAACATCGCGTGAACACTTTCCTCTCCGCCGTCGAAGCGAAAGATTTCAATCGCGCGTTCGCCATCTGGAACAATGACGATGCATGGCAGCAGCACCCTCAAAAGTACAAGGACTACAACTTCGGCCGCTTCCAGGTCGACTGGAGCAACTCCAGTGACTACGGTCCAATCACGTCGCACAAGGTTGCCTGCTCTCTCGCGTCGGGATCAGGGGTAGCGGTCGGCGTAAACATCAACGGTCGCCGGCAGCCAACGTTTATCTGGGTGCAGAACCACACACACACGCTTGGGTTCTCGCCGGTCGAGATCGAGTGCTGATGCGGTTTTGATCTGCTGAAGTTGGTCTTCGCTCGCACGGCTAGAATCGCCCAATGCATGCGAAGACCTCTCAGAAAAATTCTGCGCTCCCCGATGCACTCGCGAAGTTGAGTGAAGACCCGCGCGTGACGGTCCGCCTCGACGGTGCGCCACGCACTGACGGCAAATGCGTTGTTTACTGGATGCAGCGCGCGCAACGCGGCCGCAACAATCTCGCGCTTGATGTTGCTGCCGATATTGCCAACGAACTCAGGCTGCCGCTGCTGGTTTTCTTTTCTGCAATCAGCAATTACCCGCATGCAAACTGGCGCCACTATTACTTTCTCAATCGGGGTCTGATCGATGTCGCCGAGGATCTCACGGAGCGCAACATCAGCTTCGTCGTCCGCCGCCAGCCCAATAATGCCATCGATGCGTTCGCTGCGGAGGTGGGCGCCGCTATCGTTATCGGCGACGAAAACGTAATGCGCGGCCCTGAACGCTGGCGTGTGGCGATGTCGAAAAAGCTTACCGTGCCGTTCTGGACGGTGGATGCAGACGTCGTCGTTCCGACGAAACACTACGGCAAAGCGTTGTACGGCGCATATGTCATTCGACCGAAGCTATACGCGGCGATGCCGGAATTTCTCGTGCCATACAAGAACCCGAGAGTGAAAGCGAGGTGGTCCGCGCGGCGTGGGTTCGAAAACTTCGACGTGCGCAACGACATTACAGCGGACTGGGGCGAGCCCGGCGGCCCTGCCTTCGACCGCAGCGTCAAACCCGTGGACAGCTTTAAGGGCGGCGCGCACGAAGCGCAGAAGCGGTTAAAACACTTCATCACCAGCATCCTGCCCGACTACGACACGTCGCGTAACAAGCCGGAAATCGACGGCACCAGCCGCATGTCTCCCTATCTGCACTTCGGGCACATCGGTCCCGTTGAAATCGCACTCGCCGTCGAGCACGCCCTCGCAAAGAATCCACATTTGAAGGCGGCGCGTGATTCCTTCTTCAACGAAGTCCTCGTCTGGCGCGAGCTTTCCGTCGCCTTTGTGAAATACAATCCGCACTACGACAACATGGAATGTGCGGAGAACTGGGCGCAGCAAACGCTTGCCGAACACGCGAGCGACCCGCGCAATCCGCAATACACGCTCGCGCAACTCGATCGCGGCGAGACGTACGACGAACTGTGGAATGCGGCACAAACGCAGATGGTTCAATTCGGCTGGATGCACAACTACATGCGCATGTACTGGGCGAAGAAGATTCTCGAGTGGGCGCCTGACCCGAAGCGCGCATTTGAATGGTGCCTGCACCTGAACGACAAATATTTTCTCGACGGCCGCGATCCAAACGGCCACTCCGGCATCGCGTGGGCCGTCGCCGGCAAACACGACCGTCCGTGGTTCGACCGGCCCATCTTCGGCAAGATCCGCTATATGTCAGGCGCGTCAACCGGACGCAAATTCGATTTGAAGAAATACATCGCGCAAATGAAGGGCTTGGAGCAGCCCGCGCTGTGGTGAGCGGCGGCGATAGCCCGAATTCCGCTACACTCGTCTAAAGACCATGTTTGCTCGCATTGCAATATCCGCCATCATGATTGCCGTACCTGCGCTCGCGCAATTTTCTGGCCCGCACACCAATGTGCTCGACACCGCTCCGCTGAAGCCGCCACCGGGTGCGCGCGTCGCTATTTTCGAGTTCGAAGATCTGGAATGTCCTGACTGCGCTCGTGCTGCGCCGCTGGTCAAAGAAGCAGCAGCGAAATATCACATCCCGCTGGTGCGGCATGATTTTCCGCTGCCGTTTCACGCGTGGTCCTTTGACGCAGCCGTGTACGCGCGCTGGTTCGACACAAAGTCGACTAAAGCCAAGCCGCTTGGCGATGACTTTCGCGACGAGGTATTCGCGGCACAGCCGAACATTGCAACTGTCGATGACGTGCGCGCGTTCGCAGACAAATTTGCGAAAGCTCATGGCATAGATCTTCCGTTTGCGATTGATCCCACGGGGGCGCTCGCCGCGAAGGTCAAGGCCGACTATGCGCTCGGTCAACGCATCGGCATCGAGCACACGCCGACTATCTGGGTCGTCACCAACCAGACCAAAGGCGTACCGTTCGTCGAAGTCGTGGATCGCAGCAAGCTGTACGAGATGATCGAAGAGGCGCAGGCTGAAACCGGCAGCTCTCCGAAGTCAACAACAGCGAAGCGTTAGTTCGGAAAGAAGTACGTCCGCTAAAGCTCGATGTTCACCAGTTCGCCGTCGGGCGCAACCGAGCCCGGGCTGATGGTGTTCTTCTGCGGAGCGCGCCAGTGGTCGATATAGCTGACCTGATGCACGCATGAAATGGTGCAATTCGGCGCACAGCTTTTTTCCGTCAGAAATTCGCGCTTGATGTCGGCGCGCTTGTACTCAGCCAGCGGGACACCCGGCGATCCGCGCTGCTGGCTGCAATAATGCACCAGCCCTTTTTCGCAGATGTAGAGATAGCGCGCTCCGGCGCGGCACCGCCAGTCGTTCGGCTCGCCGTTCGCGATATTTTCCTGGAAGTGGTTGAAGCGCGAGTAGCTGCGCTTTTCCCAGCTGCGCATTTCATTCCACACCGCGCGCTCGCGCTCTCCGAGCGGTTTAAGCTGCCCATCGCCGTCGTGGATAATGCCGATCGTCGATGTGAAACCCAGTTCAAGCGCGCGCTTGCCAATGACCAGCGCGTCTTCCGGATTGTGGATGCCGCCGCCCACAACCGAGTTGATGTTGACGTGAAAGTCCGCATGCTCCGAGAGCATTTGCAGCTTCTTGTCCAGCACCTTCAGGCTCTTCTTCGAAACGTCATCGGGCATTACATTGTCGATCGAGATCTGCATGTGATCGAGGCCGGCGCGGTTCAGGCCTTCAATGCGGTCCGGCATCAGCAGATATCCGTTGGTGATCATGCCGGCGATGCGCCCGTGATGACGGATGCGCGCAATGATCTGATCCAGCTCAGGATGCAGCAGCGGTTCGCCGCCCGAGATCGTGATGACGCTGGTACCGAGCCGCGCGAGATGGTCGATGCGTCGCAGCATCTCGTCCACCGGCACGGGATCTGAAACATCGTCAAACTCATTGCAATAGGTACACGCCAGGTTGCAGCGACGCATCGGCACAATATGCGCCATGTACGCGTGCCCAGTGTCTGCCAGCGCGTGCGCGATCGACGCCACCTCCCGCGTTGCGCGGACGGCCGCCTTCGCCTTACGGCGCAATGGTTCTTTTTTTGAGGAAACTGTTGCGGGCATATCTAGCTTTATTGTACTAGCCAGCCCCGTCCTGCAGCGTATTAAGGAGGAAGTGTTGTCAGCCGATGAAAAATGCAGCAGCTAGATGAGTGGTGTGCGTTGCACCAGAACCTGCTCGCGAATCATCGGTTCCATCTCGCGGAACTGTTTCATCTGCTCGCGAATTTGCGGCTCGATATTCTGCAAATCCTTCATCTGCTCGCGAATCTGCGGCTCGATGTTCTGGAACTGTTTCATCTGTTCCCGAATCTGCGGTTCGATCTTCTGCAGGTCCTTCATCTGCTCGCGCAGTTGCGGCTCCATCTTCCGCATCTGTTCCTGCACGCCCTGCATTTCTTTCTGCAGCTGCGGTTCGAGCGCCTTCACCTGCTCGCGAACCTTGTCCATCTCCGGGCCAATCGCGGCCTGGGCATTCGCGACCGCTTCTTCAATCTCCGGTTGTAGCTCTGCCAGCTGCACCGGTTCAAGATCGTCGGTCAACCGCTCTACCTCAACCATTTCGCGCGG
>DATMOZ010000040.1:0-2743 GCA_035567995.1 Acidobacteriaceae bacterium | reverse complement strand
GAAATCTTTGCGCTGAAGGCGGTCCTTCCTGCGGGGATGGAGTTTCCATACGACTTCGGCTTCTTGCCTCGGACGCTGGCGGACGACGGCGACCCCATCGATGTATTGCTGTTGATGGATGCTCCGGCTTTCCCAGGCTGCCTGGTGCCGGCGCGGCTGATTGGAGTCATTGAAGGCGAGCAGAAGGGGTCAGGGGGTAAGAAAACGCGCAACGACCGTCTGCTCGCGGTCGCCGATGCAAATCACAACTACCGCGATATCAAGAAAATTTCCGATATTCCGCGAGGTCTCTTGAAAGAGTTGGGCGACTTCTTCGTTAACTACCACCGACTGGAGGGAAAGGAATACCGTGTGCTCGGACACGGCAGTACGCAGGTCGCGATGAGGTTGATCAAGAAAGCGCAGAAAGCAGCTTGAACACGCTATGAAACTGAAAGACCGCGTCGAGGACGGTCTCAACGAACTTAGAATCGTTCTGCTTGGCGGCCAGGTTTTTGCCGCATTCGCTTACAGCAGTTGCTTTCAATCTCGGTTTGCGTCTTTACCGTCGCGAGTCCTTTGGGTGCAAGCGGCTGCGATCACGATCATCACTGTAACTTTCGGATGGCTGCTCTGGCCGCCCGCGTTCCACCAGATCGCCGACGCGGGACTTCTCACTAGCCGTACTTCACGCATTACGACACAGGTATTGGACTGTGGCTTGTTTCCGCTCGCGCTGGCAGTGGCGTTGTGTACGCTGCCGGTGGCTGTTGCGCTCGGGTTCAGTCATGTCTGGTGGCCGGTTGCGGCAACCGCCGCCACCGCAACATTGGCTTGGTATGCAGGCGCCTTCTCCCGGAAGAAGCCTCAACAAGGGTCCGATGATGAGGGAGCGGACGAACTGGAAGAGCGCATCAAGCTTGTGTTGACAGAGTGCCGCGTCGTTTTGCCGGGGGCGCAGGCGAGCCTGGGTTTCCTGTTTGCCGACGTCTTCGTGGATAGCTTCGCGAAGCTGCCGCGCTCGTCGCAGTACATCCACATTGCTTCGCTGGTGCTTGTATTGCTCGCAACGATTCTGCTGATGATGCCGGCCGCATACCACCGCATTGCTACGCGCGGGGATCCTGCTGAGTCAGTTCATAAGGTAGGTTCGAGCGCATTGCTGGCCGCAATGTTCCTTCTAGCTCCTGGGATGGGCGCAGAGTTATTCGTTGTGCTGCGGAAGCTGACCAATCACGTCGGGTTGTCTGGCGCTGTCGCCGCGGCGTTCGTCATGCTTTCATATCTACTCTGGTTCGCCTTCAGCGCCGTCGTACGCTTTCGGCGAGACTCAGACGCAAGTAGCAATAGTGCGCCCGATGAAGGCGCATTTTCTTAGCTTGGGCAATTACTGAATCAGTTCAACTTCGAGCGTCACTTTTACAGTGTCGCCAATCATCGCGTCGCCAGATGGCAGATTACCGCCAGAAACCAGCCCGAAATCGCGGCGATTGAGTGTCGTCGATCCGGAGAGCCCGCGGCGCTGTTTGCCCATGGCGGTGACTATTTTTGACGGTTGTTCGAGATCGAGAGTGACGTCTTTGCTGACGCCATGCAGGGTTAAGGTGCCGATCACCTGCAATTTGCCCGCTGAATTGATGACCTGCTTCGATTTGAACGTCGCCGTTGGATACTTCGCGACGTCGAAGAAGTGAGGACTCTTCAGGTCCTTGTCCCGGTCCGGGTTATCAGTGTTGACCGTCGTCGTGTCGATTGTTGCCTCAACGCTCGACTTGGTTATGTCTTTATCGTCGATGTTGACTGTCCCGGCGATATTCGTGAAGCTGCCGTGGACGTTGGACACACCGAGATGCCTCACCGTAAAGAGGACCGTGGAGTGCGCGGGATCAATCTGCCATGCGGCGCTCTGTGCGATGAGCGGCGCACCGAGCGACAGTACTGCAAAAGCAAAAAGATGCTTTAACTGAGGTGTCATTTGCGTTGCTCCTTCAAGACTCTTTAGAACCCTGGCACTGATCGCCGGATTCACTACTTATAAAGCAATGCCTTAGCTTCCTGCAGCGTAGTTTCAGGTTTCAAAACGTGAAAGTCGCTTCGCACTTCTTTCTGGTCCTTCGCGACACTCTTGAAGAGAACGACGCGCCCGATGACGTGCAACTCAATCCATGAGGTCTTCCACCGGCTGTCAATAACGGGGACGCGTCGAAACTCGAAGGTGCCCCCTTTCTCGAGCTTTCCCAGTATTCCGTACCCGAACTCGATCGGTTGCTGCAGCATGCCTTCCATGCGAGCGATGCGTTTCGCATCAGGATCGATCAGAATCGTGCCGACCAGTCCGTGAAAAACCCGGCCCTCATAGGTAGGAGGGTCAAACTTGGGGTCGGGTCGGAATTTGATCCGAACAAGGCCGTCTTCGACTCCGTCGTACTCGTAAATGAAGGCCCTGGGCATCAGGGCCATCAGGTTTTCGAGGTGCTTCTCGTCGTTAATATGCTGTTGGCGGTTTCTCGCTTGCAGGCTGCCGTCTGATAGCAACGAATTGATCCGCGCGTCTTCGGCGCGCTGCTGGTCCGGAGTGAGCGGGACGCCGTCGCGAGCCAGAACCCGGTAAATCGGCCCGAACTTGGTGTCGGCCTGGATTCGCGATTCCGTATGGTGCGCCTCGGTATGTTCGACGTGGTAGAGCCATACGTCAGGCCGGCCTCGGTCGGCTAGTTCGTTGTATACGACTTGCTTGATCAGTTCTGGGGCCGGGATGTCGGGG
>DATMOZ010000039.1:0-5350 GCA_035567995.1 Acidobacteriaceae bacterium | reverse complement strand
AAATCTTTGCATTCGCTGGAGGATTCTGACATGAGTATGAGTATTTGGACCCCGATGGGACAGGCGCTTAATCTGCAGCGCCGCCTGAGTTCGTTATTTGACGAAGCTAGCCGCGGTGTTTTCGACGAAGGTGGCCGTAGTGCGGCGTCACAACTGGCGACCGATAGTTTCGTGCCGCCCGTAGATGTCTTCGAGGACGGCAAGAGTATCGGCCTGAAGTTCGAAATACCCGGCGTCAAGCAGGAAGATCTTGATATCCGGATTGAAAACAACATTCTGCATGTGAGCGGAGAGCGGAAGTTTGAAGCCGAGACCCACGAGCAGAACTATCACCGGATTGAACGCCGGTACGGCGTTTTCTCGCGCAGCTTCACGCTGCCGCCGAGCGTGGACACAAACAGTGTGCAGGCGACCTACGACAACGGCGTCCTGACCATTACGCTGGCAAAGCGCGCCGAAGCCCAACCTAAGCAGATCAAAGTTGCCGTTGGCGGCGCGAAGCCACAGCAACAGCAAGTTGAGGGCACCGCGAAGTCGCAACAGCAGGTCCAAGGCACCGCGAAGCCACCACAGATGGAGGCCGGTAAAGAATCGATGCCGGGCCAGGCAGGCGCCAGTTCGGCGACGCGCCAACCGGAAACCGCTTCGACGCCGAGACAGACCGACGTCAGCAAGGAATCCAAAGTCGCTTAGTAATTTATTTCTAACTAGAATTGGCGCGGGAGACGTAGTACCGCTCCCGCGCTTTCTCTTTATTTGAGGTGATGCACCATGGCAATTCAGTGGGACAAGTTCACCACTAAGGCGCAGGAAGCGATCCAGGGCGCCCGCAACATCGCAACCGAGAACGGTAATCCAGAGATTCTGCCGCTGCATCTTCTCCGCGCGCTGATCGAAGACCGTGAAGGCATCGTGCGTCCCGTGCTTGAAAAAGCCGGCGCGAAAATTGACGACGTCCAGTACCGCCTGGATCAGGCCATTTCGGCGCTGCCCAAAGTGTCCGGCGGGGCGCAGCCGGCGATCTCGAATACCTTGACGAAGGTGCTCGACCGGTCGTTCAAAGAAGCGGCTAACTTCAAAGACGATTACGTCTCGACGGAGCACCTGCTGCTTGCGCTTTCGGAACAGAAGAATGATCCGGCACAGCTTGCGCTGACCGCCGCCGGCGCTACGCATGACGTCATCCTGCAGGCGCTGACCACGGTTCGTGGCACGCAGCGCGTGACCGATCAGAACCCGGAAGCAAAATTTCAGGCGCTCGAAAAATATGCGAAAGACCTGACGGAGCTTGCGAGGCAGGGGAAACTTGACCCCGTCATCGGCCGCGATGAAGAGATACGCCGCGTGATTCAGGTGCTTTCACGCCGTACGAAAAACAATCCCGTGCTGATCGGCGAACCCGGCGTCGGCAAGACGGCCATCGTAGAGGGCCTGGCGCGCCGTATCGTTTCCGGCGATGTCCCTGAGAGCCTGCGCGACAAGCGCGTCATCTCGCTCGATCTCGGCTCAATGCTCGCGGGCGCGAAGTATCGCGGCGAGTTTGAGGACCGGTTGAAGGCTGTGCTGAAGGAAATAGAAGAGTCGCACGGCCAGATCATTCTCTTCATCGACGAGCTGCATACGTTGGTCGGCGCAGGCGCTGCCGAGGGCGCCATCGATGCCAGCAATATGCTGAAGCCCGCGCTGGCACGCGGTGAACTGCGTGCCGTGGGCGCGACCACGCTGACCGAATATCGCAAGTACATTGAGAAGGATGCCGCCCTTGAGCGCCGCTTCCAGCCCGTTTACGTGGGCGAGCCGACGGTCGAAGACACCATCGCAATCCTTCGCGGACTGAAGGAGCGCTATGAATCGCACCATAAGGTGCGCATCAAGGATTCCGCCATCGTTGCGGCTGCGACCTTGTCGCATCGCTACATCAGCGATCGCTTCCTTCCCGACAAGGCCATTGACCTTATCGATGAGGCAGCGGCATCTCTGGCCATGCAGATTGGCTCCGTGCCCGTTGAGATTGAAAATCTTGAGCGGCGCATTACTTCGCTTGAAATCGAGCGCGAGGCATTGAAGCGCGAGGAAGACGTAAATTCGCGCGAGCGGCTGAAAGCGGTGGAGCAGGAGCTGGCGCAGATCCGCGAACAGGCGAATGCGCTTCGTGCGCGGTGGCAGCAGGAACGCGAAATGATCACGCGCATGGCCGCGCTTAAGGAACAGGTCGAGCAGAAGCGTCTTGAGGCCGAGCAGCAGACACGCCAGGGAAACCTCGAACGCGCCGCGCAGATCCAGTACGGTGAATTGCCAAAGCTCGAAGCCGAGCTGCACACGCTGGAAGAGGCACAAGAGCGCTCGGGAGGCCAGCGCATGCTGAAAGAGGAGGTCGACGAAGAAGATGTCGCCCGCATCGTTTCGAAATGGACTGGCATTCCGGTGTCGAAGATGCTCACTGGTGAAGTGCAGAAGCTTCTCCAGATCGAGCACCACCTGAAGGAACGCGTCGTCGGTCAGGATGAAGCGATCACCACTGTCGCGAACGCAATCCGGCGCAGCCGTGCGGGCTTGAGCGATCCCCGGCGACCGATCGGCAGCTTCCTCTTTCTTGGACCGACCGGCGTAGGCAAAACAGAAACGGCGCGCGCTCTGGCGGAGTTCCTGTTCGACGACGAGCAGGCGATGATACGCATCGACATGAGCGAGTACATGGAGAGGCACGCCGTCGCACGCTTGATTGGCTCACCTCCGGGCTATGTCGGCTATGACGAGGGCGGGCAGTTGACCGAGGCCGTGCGCCGCCGTCCGTACTCCGTCATTCTGTTCGATGAAATCGAGAAAGCGCACCCGGACGTTTTCAACGTGTTGCTGCAGGTGCTTGATGATGGCCGGCTGACAGATTCGAAAGGCCGCACCGTCGACTTCAAGAACACCGTGTTGATCATGACTTCCAACCTGGGTGCGCACCTGCTGAACGCAGCAGCGCTCGAAAACGAAGCCACGTTTGCAGAAGCGCGCAAGAGAGTAAACGAGTTGTTGAAGCAGCACTTCCGGCCGGAGTTTCTCAACCGCATCGACGACATCGTCATCTTCAGGCCACTCGGTGAAGAGCAGTTGAAGGAAATCGTCGACCTGCGCCTGGAAGACCTGCGGCGCATGCTGACTGATCGTCATATCACGCTGGTGGTCACCGAAGCTGCGAAGGAGCTTCTGCTGGCGTCTGGCTATGATCGCGAATATGGTGCCCGGCCGATGAAGCGGGCCATACAGCACCTTATTCAGGACCCTCTCGCACTACGCATCCTCGACGGAGAAATTGTCAACGGCGATTCAGTGGTGGTCGATGCCGATCGGGAGAGCGATGAGATGAAGTTCGAGGTCGAGAACCGCGCGCATGCTACCGCGCATGCCTAGCCGTGGGTCGCGCTCGCCGTCGAGTTATCGTGGCGACGGGCGCGGCTCTGCCTGCGATGGCTTCTGTGCGATAGCGACGCGAGGTATGCCCTGCAGATCGTCAACGAAGCGGGTCGCGGCGTAGCCGTGTTCGGCTAGCATGTCGCGAAGTTTCGCCTGCTGCCCACAACCGATTTCGAGCAACAGCCAGCCCTCCGGTTTCAGGGCCCGCATCGCCTGAGGCAACAGCCGTTCATAAACCTCGTACCCGGTTGCGCCGGAGAAGAGCGCCGCTGGCGGTTCATGCTCGCGCACTTCAATGGATAGCGATGCACGCTCGGTCATCGCAACGTATGGCGGATTCGAGACGATCATCTCGCAGCTCGCGCTGTCCACGCCCGAGAGCAGGTCCGCTTCGACGAACTCAATGCGGCCGGCAAGCCTGTGTCGCGCTGCATTCGCACATGCGACATCCAGCGCTGCGGGCGAACTGTCGATCGCGGTCACACGAACCAGCGGGCGCTCGTGCGCAATTGCTATGGCGATCGCTCCCGAGCCTGTGCCCACGTCGATGACGCGCAATGCGCGATCGTGCGGCAGCAGCGCCAGCGCGGACTCAACCAGATGCTCCGTTTCCGGCCGCGGAATCAGGACTGCGGGCGTCACCGCCAGTTCCAGTCCCCAGAACTCCTGCGTGCCGGTGATGTATTGGATGGGCTTGCCGGCGGCGCGCTCGGCAACAACGCGGTTGAAGTGCTCGCCTTGCTGCGCTGTGAGTTCTCGCCGCGGATTCGCGAGGAGTTCTGCACGCGGGCACTGAAGAACAAACCGCAGCAGCAACTCCGCGTCGCGCCTGGCATTGGCAGCCAGTTCAGCAGAAGCCCCAATCTGCTGCGCGCCAAATGCAACTGCCGCAGTTACATTTGCAGCCGTCATCGGCGGTTACGCGACAGCGGTTGTTTCGGACTTCAGCCGCTCGGCCTGATAGTGCGTAATCAGCGCGTCGATTACCGGCTGCAGGTGTCCTTCCATCACATCGCTGAGCTGATGGATCGTCAGCCCGATGCGATGATCGGTGAGCCGGTTCTGCGGAAAGTTGTAGGTGCGAATCTTTTCGCTGCGGTCGCCGGAACCGACCTGCTGCTTGCGCTCCTTCGCCAGCGCTGCGTGCTGCCTTTCCATTTCGACTTCATACAGACGCGAACGCAACACGCGCATCGCCTTCTCGCGGTTCTTGATCTGCGACTTTTCGTCCTGGCAACTGACGACCGTCATCGTGGGCAAATGTGTAATGCGGATCGCGGAGTACGTCGTATTCACCGACTGCCCGCCCGGCCCTGATGAGCAAAACGTGTCGATGCGCAGGTCTTTCGCTTCGATCTTGATGTCAACGTCTTCCGCCTCAGGCAGCACGGCAACGGTGATAGCCGAAGTGTGTACCCGACCCTGCGTTTCAGTGTCAGGAACTCGCTGCACGCGATGCACGCCACTCTCGTACTTCAATTGCGAGTAGACGCGGTTGCCCTCGATGATGGCGATCACTTCTTTCAGGCCGCCTACGCCGGACTCAGACGATGAAAGTATCTCGACCTTCCAGCGATGTTGCTCCGCCAGCCGGGTGTACATGCGGAACACTTCGGCAGCAAACAGCGAAGCCTCGTCGCCGCCCGTCCCCGCGCGGATTTCGAGAACGACGTTCTTCTCGTCGTTGGGGTCCTTCGGCAGCAGCAGCACTTTCATCTCTTCTTCGACCTTGGGCAGCCGCGCCTCAAGGTGCTCCAACTCTTCGGTCGCCATCGCGCGCACTTCCGCGTCAGAGTCCGCCAGCATAGCGCGCGCGTCCGTGATGCCCTGCGAAAGCTGTTTGTACTCGCGATAATGGTTTACGACTGCTTCAAGGTCGCGATGCTGCTTTGCGGTTTTCTGATACCGCTGCTGATCAGAAACCAGAGTCGGGTCGGCCATCTCCGCG
>DATMOZ010000038.1:0-7608 GCA_035567995.1 Acidobacteriaceae bacterium | reverse complement strand
ACGATTGGCCTCGCGCTTGCGACTAGTGGAGCGGGGTGGCGGTGACTTCGACTTGGAGGACGTGGCCTGTGTGCTCGTCTTCGGCGGTGAAGACGATGGTTGGTTTGGCGATCGCGACCAGAGTTGCTGACCGCCATTTGGTACTCCACAGGATTGGCGGAGAAGATTGCGAGCCTCCGGGAAGGTCTGGGAGACTGCTGATGTCGGCCGTGAGGAGCATCGATAATTCTGCGCCTATGGTCTCGGGCTCGGAGCAGTCGATGTTCACGCCTATGTCGAGGTATTGAGTGTCTTTCGTGGACACTAGAACCGGAACGCGATTCCCTGTTCGAATCGCGGCCCCGCGGTGGAATCGATCGTTGGCCATGATGGGCATCGAGTAGTTGCGGCTGGAGACAGTCCGCTTGCCGTCGAGCTCGCGCACGACAAAGTCGAGCCGAAAATAGCGCGCGTCGTTTTGAACAGTGGTCGGTGAAGGCGCATCCTGCTTCTTCGCGGAGTTGTCGGAGGTCTGGGCGACTGATGGGCCAGCGAAGGCGGTGAGGAACAACGTGGCAGCGAGGATTCGTTTGAACACGGGACTCTCCTAAGGAAGATCTTCAGTGGCGATGGGTTTGATTTCGATGTCGTCGATGCGGATGGGCGCGAGTGGTTCCGGACCTGGCGCATTTGTTTTTGCAAAGAGCGCGTGGAGTTGTTCCGGATTAGCACGCGCGAATGCGACGAGGGCGGAATCGTGAAGGGTCAGGACGCTTGTGGTTGCTGCTGACTGAGGCGGAGTTCCGGTGAGCCAACCTTTGCTGTGGAAGGATGATGAATCCTTTTCAGTGAGGGTTTTGCTAGTCCCACCCTTGCTGCGCAAGGATGGGGCACCCACTTTTGCGATTGGGCTTTGGTCTGTCCCACCCTTGCTGCGCAAGGATGGGGCACCCACGGTTGTGGTTGTGCTTTGGGTTGATCCGTCCTTGCTGCGCACGGATGGGGCACCCACGCTTGCGGGTCGAGAAACTGAGTAATGGATCACGACGAGAAGCGATACTGCGAGTAATGGGGTGGCGATGGCCCACTGCCAGAAACGCGATTTGCGATACGCGGTGCGATGGATGTTTTCGATGACCCGATACTCGAGGTTCGGAGATGGATGGGCATCGACATAAGACGTCAGCGCGCTGTCGATGCGGCGGTCCAGCTGTTCGAGTTCGTCTGATTCGTTATTTTGCATGGCGCCCTCTAGTGGTCCGTTGCAGCTTCTCGCGCAGCAACTGGCGAGCCCTCATCAATCGTGTGCGTACTGTGCCCTCTGACATTGCCAATGTCGCGGCGATCTGACGCGAGTTCAGTTCGTCGATGGCTGACAGAACGAGAACCTGCCGCAACTCTTCTGGCAGAGCATCGATCATGCGGTGAACGGTGCTCTCCATGTTCATGGAGACGGCGGACTGCTCGGGCCCCGGCGAAGCGGAGGCCACGTCGAATTCAAGAGAGTCGAAGTTGCGTTTGGGCAGCCGGTCAAGCGCGAGCCTGTATGTAGTGCGCGCGAGAAACGCACGCTCGTCGGTCATTGATTCCCATGCGCGAGAGCGAAAGAGTTTCATGAACGTCTCCTGCACGACGTCTTCGCTGTCTTGCTTGTTGCGGAGGAGCGCGTAGGCGACGCGGTAGACGAGGCGGGAGTTGCGATGAATGAGAGCCGTGAAACGTGCTTCGCGTTCCGCCGCTACGCTGATCTCGCCCAATGCTGCGACTCCCGTCATGGTTGACTCGAGTTGAGACATGGTCAGGTTTGCTCTGTCATCCAGTAAGACCGGGGGAAGGCCGCGGGTGTTCGGCTATTTGTTTTGGGGACGGGCGGGAACGACTATCACTTCTGCGAGACGCATTACCGTGCCGGCGACTTCGACGGTTGAGCGGGATTCGCCGGCGAGCATGTCGACAAACTCGAAGGAAGTGAGGGAGAAGAGTGCGTCGGTCTGAAGCGCGAGTTGGGTGGCGCTAAGTCCGGGGAGTTTGAACCCGTCCACGACGTGGCGGCACGCCATTCTTCTGCGCTCGTCGCGTGCGCGAAGCGCGGCGCGCAGATCGGGATCGGATGCGGCCATCGCGCGGATGCGACGGGTAATGTCACGATCTCTGTTCCAGAATTCGAGAAGAGTGTCGACCATGGCTGCGAGCCGGGCGTGGGGGTCACGCTGTTGCATGGCGGCGGCCATGCGCTGCATGCCGCCGCGCCGTGCAAGATCGTCGAAGATCGCCTCTATCAATTTTGTTTTTGAGCCGTAGAGGTTGTAGAGGGTCTGCCGCGTGATGCCGGCTCGAAGTGCTACCTCCTGCATACCGAAGGTGTCGGCCTTTGAGTCGGCGAGCAGATCTCTTGCAGCATCGAGGCTGCGCTGCTTTGATTCGTCGGAAAGCTGCTGGCGCGCACCGAGCGAATATGGGCGCTTGCAGTCGGGTTTTGCCGGTTTCTTTTTGGCAGGCACGAGTTTTTTGAGCATACTTGCTTATTCTGTTTTACATTATGTCTAGTTAATTTGCGAGGTGCATTCGTGGCGGAGCCGAGAAGCTGGTCGAGTGGGCACGCGGTGCGCTGGACCGGATTCGTGATCCTCTGCCTGATCGCTGCTGGCGCTGTGTTGCGACGACTTTTCGCTCTGACATCGCCCCGAGTCAATGCGGCCGGCAACCCACAAATGGCACAGTTGGCGGCCCTGGATGCGGCGTTCGCGTCACGAACGGTGCTGACGCTGATCCACATTGTGCCGGCGCTTTTGTTTGTGCTGCTGCTGCCCTGGTGGTTCATGCGGCGAGTGCGGCTGGAGCACAAAGAAACACATAGGCGAATCACGGCGGCGCTCTTTGTGCTGGGGACGATCACGGGGTTAACAGCGCTGCCGTTGAGCCTGCATCCGGTGGGAGGAATCAATGAGGCGGCGGCGACCTTGTTATTTGATGGCCTATTTTTGTTTTCCTTAGGTCGCGCATATTTTTTCTGGCGGCGCGGTGAGACTGTGCAGCATCGCGCATGGATGACGCGCGCGATTGCAGTGCTGCTTGGCATTGCCACTACGCGGCCGGTGATGGGCGTGTTCTTTGCCACTGCGCCGGTGACGCATCTGCAGCCGCAGCAATTTTTCGGGACTGCTTTCTGGATAGGATTCACCACGACTTATATCGCGGGCGAGGCATATCTGCGTACGCGGGAGGCGAGGTGGAGGGCCGAGGCGGAGAGCTGAAGTTTACGCCAGTTTCATGACGGCGAGGGTCATGTCGTCGTGTTGCGGCGCGCCTTCGGTGAAGGTATCGGCTTCTTCGATGAGGCAGCGGACGATTTCGCCTGCGGGTTTTTTGGTGCATTTGCAGGCAGCCTCGATGAGGCGGTCTTCGCTCCACTCATCGTCGCGCCGGTTCATGGCTTCGCTGATGCCGTCGGTGAAGGCGATCAGCAGATCGCCGCGGGCCATTTGCAGCCAGCCGTTGAGGTAGGAGGCGCCTTCGATCAATCCGACGACAGGACCACCTTCTTCGAGACGGATGACGAGGCAGTCGGACGCGATGTCGCAGTCCTCGCCGTTGGTTTTTGCAGTCTCGGCGCGTTGGGGGCGAACAATAAAAGGTGCGTTGTGGCCCGCGTTGACATAGTCGAGTACGCGGGTGACGGGATCGTAGACGCCGAAGAAGAATGTGGCATAACGATTGTCGGCGGAAGCCTCAAAGACCAGACGATTGACGTTGTTGACGACAGTGGAAAGATCGCCCGTGCCTGACATGGTGACGGCGCGCAGCGACGCTCGCAGGCTGGCCATAAGGAGTGCAGCCGAGATGCCCTTGCCGGAGACGTCGCCGATTGCGATGCCGAGGCGGCCATTTCCGGTCAGGATGAAATCGTAGTAATCACCGCCGACCCCTTGGGCGGGACGGCAATAGCCGGAGCAATCCACTCCGACGAGTTGCGGGAAGGTCTGTGGCAGGAGGCGCTCCTGCACTTCACGTGCGATTTCTATTTCGCGATTGAGACGTTCGCGCTGCGATGCTTCGCGCGCGAGTGAGCCAATCAGCTCGCTGTTTTCGATGGCGAGCCCGGTTTGCATGGCGACGGATTGCAGCATTTGCAGATCGGCGCGCGAGTATGGCTCTTCGCTGCGCTTGGGTCCGAGCGAGATGAGGCCGACGAGCTTGGTGCGACCGGGCAGGGGCAGCAGAACTTCAGATTCGAGTTCGCGGAGCACGCGGCGCTCCTGCTCGGTCGCGAGGAAGAGCCAGCCGTCGGGATTGTCGTAGTAGATGGTGGCGGGGCGGTGTTCGCGATTGAGGTTGTGGATGGTCTGTGAATTGTCGGCGAGCAAGACGGGCACCGGGATGTTGCCGTTGAGTCCGACCGCGTGTTGGAGCGCGAAGGTGTGGCCGTTGCGCAGCAGGACGGCAATGCGATCGATGTGCAGCGTCTCTGAGAGACGGTTCGTGATGGTCTTCAGCAGGGGCTCAGTTTCGGTAAAGCTGCGGGCTTCTTCTGAGAGCTCAGCGAGCATGAGTTCGGCGGAATAGGCCTCGCGGAAGAAGCGGCGATCGAGGGATGATGAAAGCTGATCGGCGAAGCGAAAACGGAAGAGCAAAAAGATGGCGACGATGCTGAGCATCGCGGCCTGGTCGCCGATGCGCTCGAAGTTGTGCTTGAAACCATTGCGCACGGCGATGGCAAGCAGGATTCCGAGCATGACGCGGACACCGGTGAGGGTGCCCCGGGCGAGCGCGTACTGAGTTCCCTGCCGTAGCAGGATGCGAACGTCCATCGCACGCTGGACGACAACGACGTAGGCGAGTGTGAGTGGGAATAAGAAAGTAATTGCGACACACAGGATGACAAACCACGCGGGCAGGCTGCTGCCGAAGTCGCCACCGTGAAAGGTGCCCCAAATGGCGATGAAAAGCAGTGGCGTCAAGCCGACGATCGCGCCATAGAACAAGACGCTGAGGCGGCGTTGCGCGTCTGCATTGGTGGAACGGGAGACGTTGATTCGTAGCGCAGCTATGAAAATAAAAGCACAGCAGATTCCTGCGACTAACTCGATTAGGTCTGTCACGCGGCTGACGCGAGGCAGCCACGGGAACGCTCCGTTGGCAAAATCGAGAGCGTAGGCACTGAGGAAATCGAGGGGCAGCACCGCGAGCAGGGGAATGGCGAAGAGCCACTTCAACCAGGGAACGACCTCATCAATGCGTGAACGCTGCGGGAAGTAGAGGCCAAACAGCATCAAGCAGACGAGGGAGACGTTGCTAACTCCCAGGACCCAGTAAGGCAAGAAGTAGATGAGAGGCCGGGCATAGCCGTGGACGTCAACGATGAATACAGGGAACAAGAGCAGGATGCCCAGAAGCAGCCATGCATTTGCAAGGCGCGGACGGGCGGCAACGACCCATATTCCAACCAGAATGCAAAACAGAGGGAAGGCAAGAACGATGATGATCGCCGTCAGCCAGGCAGCTACCAGGCTGGTCTTTTGTTTGACTCGTTGCAGCGCGATGCTCGGCGTGACTCGTTTTGTGTCCTTGTGCTCAACTTCGACCTGGATCACGTCACCGACCTGCATGGGGTCCAGAACAGTGAGCAGGTCGGCGTACCCGTGGTAGGGCAGGCCCTCGAGGGACAGGAGACGATCTCCTATGTGAAGGCCTGCTTTTTCCCCGGAATCGGCCAGATGGACGATGCGGGACTGGCTATCGGTGTAGAAGGGAGGATCAGGGTCTGTCTGTACGTGTAGCAGGTGATGAACGACGTGCGATGCGCCAGCGATGTAATGCGTCATCGCTCCTGCAAAGACGAGAGCGAGCAGCGCGATTTGCAGGCGGGCGTCTTTCCAGTTCATATGAGTCGAGCTCGGGCCGCCAGTGGGGGGCGTGGCGGGTTTGACGCCATCGTAGCAAAGTACGTGAGCAACGGTGTGTCCGTTCCGTGGGGGTGCTTGTCCCACCGGACCGGCAATCATGTGGATCGTTGATTTTGCTGAAAGGGGGGCTGGCCGCTAAAATGGAACACGCGGCAGCGCATTTCCCTTCCACACTTTAGGCCGACGTAGCTCAGTTGGTAGAGCAGCCGATTCGTAATCGGCAGGTCAGCGGTTCAAGTCCGCTCGTCGGCTCCAGAAAATGACATTTCGTGGGACCCCGGACGGCGGCCCGAGGCTAATCGCGCCCTCACTCCGCGGGATTTCTGCTAGTGTTTGGCGATTTTTTTGTACGTCTTGAGGGCCGTTACGGGGATGGACATGCCGTGTCCCTTGATGAAGTCCCCGATCCTGGATTTGTGCGGGGGCGTCGGGTTCAGGCCCATGCGACGGAGATAGTAGTTGGCGCGGTAGATGTTCCCGAGCACCGGGTTCTTGAACTGGAAGTTGAGACTGAGCGACACAGAAATGTCGTCGCCGTTCTGCAGCCAGTGGGGCGCGTTTACGGGGATGTGGACTCCTATGCCGGGCTTCATCTTAACGGTCAAGGCACGATTCTGGAACTCAGGCTTATAGACAGCGCAGTTGTTGTCCTTGGTCCAGAACTTTTCGAGCATTTCTTCCGGGAGCAGTTCCCTGTCGGTCTGATCAAAGATGTGGATGGTCTTTAAGCCGTGAAGCTGGAGCAGGAAGTTGCATTCGCGATCGATGTGATACGTGGTGACGCGATGCGGTGACGTGATGAAGATGTAGGCCGAACGCACTTTCATTTCGCTGAAGATGTCGCGTCCGCTGAGCGATTGAACCTGTTGCATGGCCTGCTCAAGCAGTGCGGCGATTTCAGGATCGCGTTGAGCGCCGAAAAGGATGATCCAGGCGCCGTTTTCGCGAATGCGGCGGAACGCATCTTCTGGCGGGAAGTCGCGGCCGGGATGCTCATTCCAGCGCTGGTCGGGTCGTTTCTGACCTGCATCCCAATAGAGCAGGTTTTCGTTGCCGACGCTCATTTCAAAGAGGCGATAGAGGCGGTCCATGCTGAACGCTGGGTGATCGCCGAGATTGTGATCAAACTCAATGGGCCTGCGGTTAAACTTCTCACGGAAAACCTGTTCGGAAATCTGCATGATTCCGTCACCGTTTTCGTGAGACAGAGGGCCCTGATTGACTTCTACTTTGACTGCACTCGCTGAGGCCATAATTGTGCCCTCCCAAATTTTTGCTTACCCGGCAACTCGCAGCGGAAACCGAAGATGACGCTGCTCTGGCCGTTACGTACGCCGAACATTTTGTCGCTGCATGAGGTCGACGTCTGGGCCTGGACCTTTGGCAGCTCTGAGCGAAACCTTGACGAACACTCGCCGGTGCTGTCGGATGAGGAACGCCAGCGAATGAATCGTTTCTATTTCCTGCGCCACCGCGTTCAATTTGCGACCTCTCATGCCAATCTTCGCCGGATACTTGCTGCCTATCTTCAGCGCGATCCGCAATCGCTGCGCTTCAGTACCGGTTCGTTCGGCAAACCCACTCTCGAACTAGACGAGCACGTTGCTCGCCGAATCTCGTTCAACCTGACGCATACGGCAACGGCCGGACTGCTTGCGGTTGGGTCAGGAATCGAAGTCGGCGTGGACGCTGAAACGATTCGTCCGATCGGACCTGATGTTGCCGA
>DATMOZ010000037.1:0-3690 GCA_035567995.1 Acidobacteriaceae bacterium | reverse complement strand
TTCTTCCGGCGAATGGCCGGGGAGGATGCGGCAGTTCACGTTTGCTTCTGCCTGCTGCGGCAGGGCATTGTGCGCGTGGCCGCCGCTGACCAGCGTCGCGACGCAGGTGGTGTGCGTGATGGAGTTGTATGAGGGGTCCTTGGAGAGGCGCGCGATTGCAGCTTCGTCGGGCGGCGTTTTCAAAATGGCGAGCATGTCGTCGCCGGTTTGCTTCGGCACTCGAGAGGCCGTCTTTTCGAAGGAAACGCGCGTGACGGGATTGAGTTCGAAGGGAAATTTGTACTGTTCGAGGTGACGGAGGGCATCAGAAATGCGGTAGATCGGGTTGTTGCCGTGCGGAACAGAGCTGTGTCCGCCGACGTCGGTGGCGACGAGTTGGTAGTCCGCGTAGAGCTTCTCGGTGGCCTCCACCAGGACGATGGTCGCTTTGGCGTTGTCGCCGTCTACTCCGCCGGAGTCGGGGTTCAAGGCGAACTCCGCGTCAACCAGGTCGCGGTGGTTGTTGAGCAGCCAGTCGACACCGTTCGAACTGCCGCCTTCTTCGTCTGCAGTCAGCGCGAGGATGATGTCGCGGTCGGGGACGAAGCCTTCTTTCTTCATGCGGATGAGTGACACGACGGCGATGGCGTCGGAGTCCTTCATGTCCTGCGTGCCGCGTCCGTAGAAGTAGCCGTCTTTTTCAACGAACTGGAACGGGTCGGTCGTCCAGTCGCTGCGGCGCGCTTCGACGACGTCAATGTGGCCGATGATCAGCACCGGGCGCTTGCTGCCGTTGCCGTGCAGGCGGACGACTAAATTCTTCTTGCGGTCATTGGGGCCGAGAAGGTGCAGGTCGGCGTCGGGGAATCCGGCATCTTTGAAGCGCTGCTGCATTGCTTCGGTGGCGGTCGTTACATTGCCGGCAGGCGTGTCGGTGGTGTTGATTTCAATCAACTGTTTGAAGACGTCGTGCGCCATCTGGTGATAAGGGCTGTCGGGCTGTTGAGCGAATGCGCTGCTGGTGAGCGCAAGGCAGGCGAGGGCGGCGGCGAGACGTTTCATTTTTTCTCCACGATGCAAGTGAGCAGCTTAACAGGAAGTCGCGACGGAACGGGAGCCGTAGCGCGACGCAAGCTGCGAAGAAAATAGAATGGTTCGAGTGCGGCCTGAAGCCTCAAGCCCGACCGAGACCATCGTCGCGATTGCGACGCCGCCGGGACGCGGCGGAATCGGCGTGGTGCGCATCGCCGGGCCGGATGCGGTCGCAATTGCAGCGCCGATGCTGCGGCTGCAGTACGCGCTCGCTCCGCGCGTTGCGCGGTTCGGCGAAGTGCTCGATGTTGAGAGCGGGCAGCGTCTTGATGAAGCAGTGGTGACGTGGTTCGAGGCGCCGCATTCCTACACCGGCGATCATGTCGTCGAGATCGCGGCGCATGGCGCGCCAGTGATTCTGGAATATCTGTTGCGACAGGCAATCGCGCGGGGCGCGCGCATGGCGCGTCCGGGTGAATTCACTGAGCGCGCATTTCTCGCGGGCCGGCTCGATCTGACGCAGGCCGAGGCGGTGCGCGATCTGATCGAGGCGCAGACGCTGTACCAGGCGCGTGTTGCCGCGGAGCAGTTGCACGGCGCGCTTTCACGGCGTGTGCAGCCGATCAAGTCCGCGCTGGTTGATTTGATTGCGCTGCTCGAGGCAGGCATCGATTTTGCTGAAGATGATATCGATGTGCTGCCAGACGCGCAGATTCTGTTGCGCCTTGCGCGGGTGGAAGAGCCGCTGGGCGCGCTGGCGGATTCATTTGCGTTTGGCCGCATTGTGCATCACGGATTCACGCTGGCGATTGTCGGGCCGCCGAATGCGGGCAAGTCTTCGCTGTTCAATCGGCTGATCGATCGCGACCGCGCGATTGTCACGGCGACTCCGGGCACTACGCGCGATCTTGTTTCTGAGCGTGTCGCGATTGGCGGCCTGCCAATCGAGTTGATCGACACTGCGGGACTGCGCGAGTCGGTGGATGAGGCGGAAAGCATCGGCATTCGCAAATCGCGCGAGGCTCTGGCGGAAGCGGACCTGGTGCTGATTGTGCTCGACGCGAGCGAGACGCTGACGGATGAGGACCTTGCGCTGGTGGGGCAGGTCGCGTCAGAGCGGGCGATTGTCGTGATGAACAAGATCGATCTGATTGCGAACGAGGAACAGCCGACTGAAGTGAGCCCTGCGCGGCGTGTTGCGCGCACCTCGGCGCTGAACGGCGATGGTGTCGTGGAATTGCGCACGCAGATTGCTGCGCTGGTGCGCGAGGGCAGCGGGGCGCAAAACGAGTCCGGCATGGTGACCAATGTCCGGCAGCATCAGGAGGTGCTGGCATCACGCGCGGCGCTCGAACGGGTACACACGGGAATTGGCGAACACGTTCCACACGAGATGCTGCTGCTCGATTTATATGCGGGCCTGCGGCCGCTGGATGCGCTGACGGGGGACACGACGGCAGATGACATTCTGAATCTTATCTTCTCGAGCTTCTGCATCGGAAAGTAGACTCACGTCTTGCGGCGTCCGCAGACTCCCCAAAAGTTGTTTAATATGATGAAAACACACTAATTATTGTCTTGAGTCGTCCAGCACAGTCCAGTGAAATCCGTTGTCATGTGTGTCCACCCATGTGTACACTGGCGGCTCACCGCACGTTCTTAGGGTTACGGTGGACACAAAAAGGGAGATTTGATGGGGCTCACTGATGCTCGAATTCGGAATCTGAAGCCGCGAGGAAGACGATTTTTGGTCACAGACGGTAGGGGCTTGGGACTGGAAGTCATGCCCTCAGGAGCACTCTCATGGCGCTACCGCTATCGCCTGAACAATCAATTGGAGAAAGTCGTCCTCGGCAGATACCCGGACTTGAGTCTTAAGGCCGCTCGCGAGATCCGGGACGAAATGGCTTCGATGGTTGCCCGCGGCAAGTCCCCTGCTCGTGAAAAGCAACTTGCCAGGGTTTCTCTCAATGCCGAGGCAACGGTTCGGGAGTTCGGTGATCGCTACTACGCGGATCAAGTGTTGACCCGAGTGAAAGATCCACGGAACGTGAGGCGCTACCTCGAAGCGGAAATTTATCCCGCATTCGGCACGAAGCTCCTCAAAGCGGTGACGTCAGCTGATGTCGAGCGACTCGTTTACCGGAAGCGAGACAACGGGCGTCACGCCGCCGCGGCAGCGCTCAGAAATGTCCTTAAGCGTCTGTTCGATTACGCGTCGCAGCGCGGCTTGGTGACGTCAAATCCGGCTTCACCCATTGCCACAAGATTCATCACGACCTCCAGACCCAGAACTCGGGCCTTGACGCCTCAAGAGATCCGCATCTATCTGCAGACGCTTTACGGGTCGAACATCCGTAGACAGTTCAAGCTCGGCCTCCACCTCATTCTGTTGACACTGGCTCGGAAGTCGGAACTGCTCCTCGCTAAGTGGCAAGACGTCCACTTGAAAGCCGGAGAGTGGCACGTTCCCACGGAAAATTCAAAGACCGGAAAACCGCATATCGTCTACCTATCGAGGCAAGCCATCGACCTGTTCACTGAGTTGAAAGCGCTCTCTGGAGATTCTGAATTCGTACTTCCCGGACGAAGCAGTTTGAAGAGGCCATTCGCACACAACGCGTTGAACAAGGCGCTCGCCGGGGTTAGCTTCTCTATCCCGCCATTCACGATTCACGA
>DATMOZ010000036.1:0-11655 GCA_035567995.1 Acidobacteriaceae bacterium | reverse complement strand
AGAACATTTTCAAATGCGGTCAGGGTCGGCACCAGTTGATACGACTGAAAAACAAAGCCGAGCTTCTTGCCACGCAACTGCGCCAGGTCATCTTCTTCCATGCCGGTAATGTCGGTGCCATCAAGCAGCACCTTACCGCTGGTCGGATCGTCGAGGCCCGCCAGCAAGCCGAGCAGCGTGCTCTTGCCGCTGCCCGAGGCGCCCATGATGGCGACGATCTGCCCGCTCGGAATCACCAGATTGATACCGCGCAAAATCTCTACCGTGCGGCTCCCATTGCGGATCGTCTTTGTCAGTGCTCGAACTTCAATCACTTCTTCTCCTCGCTCCACGTCTAAACTTGCACCATGAAGCGCCTGCTACTCATCGCCATCTTCCTGTTGCCATTCGTTGCGTGCAACCGGCAGGTTCAACCCGTCGAATCGGCAGACGCACCGTCATCGGCGACTCAGCCAACCCCTGCTGTAACAGACGACCCTCGACCCGTTCTGGTCGCTTTTGGTGACAGCCTGACCGCCGGCTACGGCGCCGATCCTGACAGGAGCTACCCTGATTATCTCCAGAAAGAGCTCGACTCACGCGGATATCACTATCGCGTCGTCAACGAGGGCGTCAGCGGCAATACCACCAAAGACGGCCTTAGCCGCATAGATGAAGTGATTTCGCTGCATCCGGCGGTGGTCATCGTCGCCTTTGGCGGCAACGACGGTCTGCGCGGAGTGCAGCCGCAGGAGATGCAGGCCAATCTCGACAGCATCGTCGATACCTTGCAGAAGGCACATGCGCGCGTAGTGTTAGCCGGCATCACCCTGCCGCCCAATTATGGGGCGGCCTACATCCAGCGCTTCGATGGCGTCTATCCGTCCATCGCGAAGAAATACCACACACCGCTCGTCCCCTTCATGCTGGAGAATGTGTGGAACGTGCCCGGCGATATGCAACAGGACGGAATTCACGCGACCGCGGCGGGCAACGCGCAGGTCGCACGCAACCTGCTGCCGGTCATCGAACCGCTGTTGTCGAAGTAACTTCCGCTCATCCCAGAACGACGAGCGGTTGAAAGAGCGTTCCGGCGATACGCTGGCCTATCGCGAGCAGGTCGCGCTGTGCCGTAAATATCTTCGCCTGCGCAGCGCTGGAATACTCCGGCAGATTCACCTGCATTCCATTGCGAATGCGGCCCGCGGTTCGCTCATCTACGGTCACGCAAGGCATCATCGGCAGCATGAGACGAGGATGGTAGAGGCGCGACGCGACGGTTTCGCCGCTTGACGCCAGTCTTGCCAGATCATCGAGCGTCACGGCGTCCTTCAATGAAAATTCCCCGGCCACAGTGCGTCGCAAAGCGGAAAGGTGGGCGCCGCATCCCAGCCGCGCTCCAAGATCATGCGCGACAGATCGCACGTACCCGCCTGCAGACAGCTCGATCTCAAAAGATGCCGCATCCCCGGCTACCCCGCAGATCGCAAACTTGAAGACGGTCACCTGCACCCTTTTCAGCTCCACAGGTTTACCGGCGCGCGCGAACTTGTATGCAGCCACGCCGTCCACCTTCTTTGCGCTGTACGCTGGCGGCGTCTGCTCGATCTCCCCCGCAAAGCCCGTCGCTGCCGCGCGAATTTCTGCTTCCCCTGGCAGCGACGTCGCCGCTTCGCCGACGCGCTCTCCATCAGCGTCATAGGTATCCGTCGCAAATCCAAAACGGATGGTGCCCTCGTAGGCCTTGCGATCTTTCTGAAAGAATTTCGCCAGCCGCGTGTACTTACCGAGCATCAGCGGAAGAACGCCGGTCGCCATGGGATCAAGCGTCCCCATGTGCCCCACCGAGCGCTCGCTCGACATGCGACGCACCACCGCAACGACATCATGCGACGTCATGCCGGCAGGCTTATCGATAATCAGCAATCCGTTCATGCGGGTGTCGCGTGGGCGTGCCGCCCTGCCTAGACGAAGTTCGATCCGCGCTCCCGCACCAACGACAGGAACTCGTTCCGCGTCTCACGCTCAGTACGGAACACACCATGCATGGCCGACGTGACCGTTGTCGAGTGCTGCTTCTCCACCCCGCGCATCATCATGCAAAGGTGGCGGGCTTCGATGACCACCCCGACGCCCTGCGGCGCAATCGACTCCTGGATGCTCGTCGCAATATCTCGCGTCAGCCGCTCCTGCACCTGAAGACGACGCGCAAACACATCGACAAGCCGCGGAATCTTGCTCAAACCAATGACCTTGCCCGCCGGAATGTACGCGACGTGCACCTTGCCATAGAACGGCAGCAGATGATGCTCGCACAGTGAGAACATCTCCACGTCTTTAACAATCACCATTTCGTCATAGTCGACGTCAAACATCGCCCCGCGCAAAATTGCCGCCGGGTCCTGCTGGTATCCGCGCGTCAGAAACTTCATCGCCTCCTCCATGCGTTCAGGAGTGCGCTTCAATCCATCACGATCAGGGTCTTCGCCAAGGCGCACGATCAGTTCGCGGTACAGGTCCTGCGTCGAAAACTGCTCTAGATCATGTCCCACGTGTTCCACAACGGAGCTCTTCGCCATCACTTGGCCTCTCTCTATTCCATGTACTCGAAAAAATTGTTCTGCGTTTCTTCCACTCGTATGCGCTCAAGTCGAGCAGCCGAAAAGCCAGTGCTAAAGATGCGGAAGATTTCTCTGCATAGATTCTCGGTGGTGGGCACGACGTTCTCGAATGCGCGGTCGAAATTCAGATTCGTAACGTCAAAGCGCTGCACTACCTCGCGCTGGGCAAACTCATCCAGTTCCGCGAGATCGCAAACCATTCCGTACCCGTTCACCTGGCCGCTCAACAACACGTCCAGGGTGTAATTGTGCCCATGGCCGTGCGGATTATTGCACTTGCCGTAAATCTCGCGGTTCTGCTGCGCGTTGAAGGCATCGCTGTGTAACCGATGCGACGCCGAAAACCGGTAGCGCCTGCCAAGATACGCTTTCATGCTTCACCGCAGTAATCCGCGTAAAGCTCGGGCATTTCATAGACCCGCACGCGCGTCAGCTTCGCTCCGTCGATCTTGTTTTCGAGACGGCGCCATATCGCGATCGCAATGTTCTCTGTCGTCGGCATCGCGGTCTTGAACTCGGGCACATCGAGATTCAAATGGCGATGATCGTAGACGGAGACCACTTCCCGCTGAATGATCTCTTTCAGGCGCTTCAGATCGACAACAAAGCCAGACACCGGATCGACTGCTCCCGCGACTGTGACCTCCAGCGTGTAGTTATGCCCGTGGCCATTCCGGTTCGCACACTTGCCGAACAGACGCACATTCTCCGCCTCAGACAACGCGTCGTCGTAATAAAAATGCGATGCGGAAAAGTCTGCCCTGCGCGTCAACAGCACCATAGCTTTATTGTCTCAAATGTAAGAGATGCGCCGTCCGCGTCTTTGGTCGCAGGTTGGCGCCATCAAGCGCCGTAGGTGCGCCCCTTCCAGGCAACGCGCTTGGTAATGCGATGCAGCATCCAGCTCCGCACCAGCAATGCCGAGTAGACAGGCAACGCGACAATCGAGAGCACGCAGTCGCGCATCGGAAAGTTTGATTTGCCGACGCGGGCCAGATAGAGACCGAGTCGCCAGACCCACCACAACAACACCAGCAACTTTTGCGGTGTGGAGTAAAGACGCGACGCCAATACCGGCAATCCGAGTAACAACACGAAGTCGAGAAACCGATACAGGGCCAGCAATAGAGGAGAAGGAAACAACAGCGCCAGGTTTTTCGTCCATCCCTCCACCATCGCGCCAAAGCTGCGATACATATGTGTGCTGACCGCGTCTGGCGCATAGCGGAAACGAATCGGCGCGATGCGCTTGACGTTGCGCGCGATCGCGACATCTTCCAGCAGCGACTTTGCGACCGCGGCATGACCACCGGCCCGCTGGTACGGCCCACGCTCGACCATCAGGAACTGCCCGTTCGCCGCCGCAATCGCCGATTGCGGATTAGAAACCATCAGCGGTGGATACGCCCGTGCCAGGTCAGAGAAGATCAGCGGCATCAGCGCATGCTGCCAGAACCCAGCGACAATCTGGCGCGGCGAATAGGACAGCAATTTCGCTCCAGTGCGCTCCGCTTCGTGCAGCGCCCGCCGCAGGTCGCCATCTTCGTGCACCGTGTCGGCGTCTGTGAACAGCAGCCACGCACCGCGAGCACTCTTCGCGCCCGTCCAGCACGCGTTCGCTTTCCCCGTCCACCCCGCAGCCGGAGCCGGCGCCGCCAGCACCTGCACTCCCGGTATCTGCTCGGCCAGCGCCCGCGTCGAATCGCTCGAACCATCATCGACGACGATCAGTTCCCAGTCCTTGCCCAGAACGAAGTCGAAACCGTCGTCCGATTGCCGCGCCAGCGACTCCAGGCATTTCGTGATGCAGTCGGCCTCATTCCTCGCCGGAACGATCACGCTCAACACCATGTCCGCGCCGCTTCGCTCGTGCAACGTAGCGGTTGTAGATTGGGGGTCCATGCTCCGCCGTATTATAGGTGCAGTGTTTTCACCCCGCAGATTCGCCGCGTTCGCCTGTTTCTCCGCCGCAGTCCTCATCACAGGATGCGACCGCGGAGCACACCCTGCACACATCAATAAGCCGGCCCCCATGTTTCAGATCAGCGACGGCACCCACAGCGTCAATCTCGCGGACTATCGTGGTCACGTCGTTCTGCTGAATTTCTGGGCCACCTGGTGCCCTCCGTGTATTGAAGAACTCCCCTCACTCCTCGCCATGCAACACAAAATGCCCGACATAAAGGTGATCGCCATCAGCATCGACGAAGACGACGCGATCTATCGCCGTTTTCTAGTCGACCATCATGTGGATCTGTTGACCGTGCGCGACGCGGAACAGCGCGCCAACACCCTCTACGGCTCGACCCAATATCCTGAAACCTACGTCATCGACCGCAACGGACTCATTCAGCGCAAATACATCGGCGCGCGCGACTGGACCAGCCCTGAGATGCTGGCATACCTCGCCCAACTCTAGCTGCTTCACTTTGCTATGCTGAACGGCATGACTCCCGTCGAAGTCGCCTACCGCTGCGCGGTCCATCCCACCGAAGAGACAATGCGTGCCCTGGGCTTCGTGCGCCAAGTGTACGGCGTGCGCCGCACCACGTTCACCAGCAGCGACATCATCATTCGCGTCGAGTACGACGCCACACGCCTGAACGAAGCGACCATCTCAAAGCTGCTGCGGGAAGCGGGCTTCGCGCTCGCGGAAGAAATTTCGCTTCTGCCTCCGCAGGTCGTCAAGCAACCAGAGCCTCTCGCTTTCCCGCCGAAGTAGCGCGCAAGTGTTTGTCGTCACGCAGCATGTTTGTTATTCTCGAACGAGTCAGTTTCACCCCGCGTGCGCCCGTAGCTCAGTTGGATAGAGCGACTGACTACGAATCAGTAGGTCGGAGGTTCGAATCCTTCCGGGCGCACCATAATCCCTCAAAATCCACACTGCAAAAGTTCAGATCACGAGCTAGCCAGTTTGACGCCTCGATATAGGACCAATATAATCCGATATTAAAGAGGTTTCCCCTTTTCAGTCACTTAGCGGCCCCAGGCCGCACGGATTGGTCGGTCCTACACAATGTTGCAAGCTTTCATCGTTACGCTGCGGGAAGGCGTGGAAGCCGCCCTCATCGTCGGCATTATCTTCGCCTTTTTGGCCAAATCAGGCCGCAATGAGCTGAAGCGCGTCGTCTACGCCGCTTTAGCTGCCGCTCTCGGAACATCAGTTGTCATCGCCATCATCCTCTCTCGTTTCCAATACAACCAGGACATATTTGAAGGTTTTGTTGAACTCTCTGCGGCTGTCTTCGTTGCCTCGATGATCTGGTACATGCAGCGCACCGCGCGCAAGCTGAAAGGCGAGATCGAAGGCAAGGTCGGGACCTTCGCAGCCAGCGGATCCTCCATCGGACTGTTCTTCTTCGTCTTCCTGATGGTCCTCCGCGAAGGCGTCGAGACCGTCCTGGTCCTCTCCGCCGTCTCGCTGAACTCTTCCGAACTGATGAGCTTCATCGGGACACTCGCCGGCGTGGCATTCGCGACCGTCTTTGCCGTCATGTTCATCAAGGGCAGCGTGCGCATCAACCTGCAGCGCTTCTTCCGCGTAACCACCGTCATCCTCTATTTCGTCGCATTTCAGCTGATCGTTTCCGGCCTCCACGAACTCTCCGAGAACGGCATCCTGCCATCGAGCCAGACTGAGATGCGCCTGATCGGACCAATCGTCCGCAATGATCTTTTCTTCTTCGTCACGATCCTCGCCCTCACCGGCCTGATGGTCCTCTTTGAAATGCGCCGTCGCGCAACGCAGGCCCCAACCGCCGAACCAACCAGTCCCGCCGACCGCCGCAAGGCCGAATGGGCCCGTCGCCGCGAACGCTTCTGGATGTCCGCCGTCTACACCTGCAGCTTCGTCTTCATCTTTCTCGTAACCGCGCAGTTCATCTACGCGAAGACCACGACCGCGCTTTCGCCCGCTGTCACCGTCACGTTAACCGGCGCGCAAGCCGTTCTGCCGCTCTCGCAGATCAACGACGACCAGCTGCACCGCTACAGCGTTAGAACCAGCAGCGGAACAGAAGTGCGTTTCCTGCTCTTTCGCAAACCCGACGGCAACGTCGTCTCAGTCGCCGACGCGTGCCAGATCTGCGGGCCGGTCGGGTTCTACAAAACGAGCCAGGGAATCATCTGCAAAATGTGCGCCTCCCCCGTCGTGCCTCAGTCCGTCGGCACCGCCGGAGGCTGCAACCCCATTCCGTTGAAGTCGGTCACCGCAGGCGGCAACATCATCATCGCGTCGGCAGACCTCGAAGCTCTCGCCCCCCGCTTCGCCAGCAAATGAAATCGTCGCTCCCAAAGCCGTTATCCTCTTGTCATCCTGAGGAGAGGGTGCCCCATCCTTGCGCAGCAAGAGCCTGCCCTGAGCTTGTCGAAGGGGTGGGACTGAACAATCCCGGGTACGCATTTCCCGCAGATACCGCGAAGGAGCGGGCCTAGCCATGTTCCTCCGCCTTCTCCTTGAGAGCTTTCTGCGTCAGCGCCGTCGCCGCCTGCTCGCCGGCCTTGCAATCCTGCTCGGCGCAACAGCGATCACGACGATGCTCGCGCTCGGCACCAGCATCGGCGACAAAATCAATCGCGAGCTCAATTCAAACTACGGCGCGAACATCGTCGTGTATCCCAAAGCCGACACGCTTGACGTGGAAGTCGCAGGCGTAGCCGTCAAGCCTGCGACAAACGGCTCCTACCTGCGCGAAGCCGACCTGCCAAAGCTCAAAAACATCTTCTGGCGTAACAACATCGTCGGCATCTCACCGGAGCTCCCACTTACCGCCACTCTCAACGGACAACGAATCTCAGCTGTCGGACTGTGGTTCCATCACACCGTCTCCGGAACTGGGTCGGGCAATGGCCAATCCGGCCAATCCAGCAATGATGCCTTCACGACAGGCGCACCCATCGTCCACCCATGGTGGAAGCTGAACGGAGCGTGGCCCGATGACGCCTCCCCCAATCAGGCCGTCGCGGGCGCAAATCTGGCACAGCGGGCTGGGCTGCACATCGGCGACGCAGTAACGGTCAACGACAAGCCCGTGCGTATCACGGGAATTGCCGCCACCGGCGATGACACAGACAATCAACTCCTCATCCCGCTCGCGCTCGCACAACAACTCACCGGCCAATCCGGCGCCGTCCGCCGCGTATACCTCAGCGCACTCACCAAGCCGGAAGACGCATTCGCGCGCCGCAATCCCGACTCGCTCTCTCCCAGGGACCACGACCGCTGGTACTGCTCGCCCTATGCGAACTCAATCGCATATCAGGTCGACGAAGCCATCCCCGCCGCGCACGCCGAACAGATCCGCCGCGTCGCGCAGAGCGAAGGCCAGATCCTCTCGCGCATCTCCGGCCTCATGTGGCTCGTCACCATCACGTCGCTCGTCGCCGCCTCCTTCGCCGTCTCGTCCGCGATGGCAACGGCACTCCTCGAGCGCCGCCGCGAAATCGGCCTCATGCGTTCCCTAGGCGCAACGCAGACCACCATCGCATCGCTTTTCTTTCTTGAAACATCCATTCTCGCCATCGTCACCGGAGCCATCGGCTTCGTCTTCGGCTCGCTCATCGCTGGACGCATCGCCGTCCAGATCTTCGGCAGCCAGATTCCATTCAACTTCGTCCTGCTGCCGGTCGTACTGGCGCTCTCACTTCTAGTCGCCATTGCCGGCAGCGCGCCGTCCGTGCGCCTCGCACTGCGTCTCGACCCGGCAACAACACTCCGAGAAGACGCTTGACCCTCTCCCTAGTCACGCTGCTGCACCGTTCGTTGTCGCATCGGCAGAGCCGTGCGCTGCACGCGTGGATCGCGCTGACCGTTTCCGCCGCAATCTCAACGGCGCTGCTCAGCCTCTACACCGGACTCGACGCGAAACTCCACCACGAATTCCGCAGCTTCGGAGCCAACGCGCTCATCACCGTGACAAATCCCAGAGGTGTTGACGCCGCGACACTCACCGCGATCCGCTCCGCCGCTGGCCCAGGCGCGGAAGCGGTTCCCTTCGGCTACGCCGTCGGCAGCACAGCGTCACACGAGCCCATCGTCCTCGCCGGCACAGACATGGCCGCAACGCGCAGGCTGAACTCCTGGTGGCAGGTCTCAGCGTGGCCGCAGGAAACGCCACAGAACGACCCTGAAATTCTCGTTGGCAGCCGCGCCCTGTCGCAGCTCGAAGCAAAAGATGGCCGCGCAGCCCTCTCTTATGGCAGCCGCAGCCAGACCTTCCAGATCGCAGGCACCGTCCACACCGGCGGCGCAGAAGACAGCCGCGTCTATCTGCCGCTCGCGGCGTTCACAGCCTTCACTGGCGCGCCCGCGTCCACCGTCGAAGTACAAATCCCCGGCAACGCCGCACAGGTCAACGCCGCACTCGACCGCATTCGAACGCAACTGCCGCACGCCGCAGAAGTCCACCCGATCCGCCAACTGGTCGAGGGCGAAACCCGCATCGTCGATCGCACGCGCGCGCTGATCTTCGGCTCTCTCGTCCTGATCTCCTTGATGGTTGCGGTCTCTGTCCTGGCTACGCTCTCGTCGTCCGTGCTGGAACGCCGCCGCGACTTCGCGGTACTGAAGGCACTCGGCTCGTCGCAGGCGAAGCTGCAGGCGCTCTTCCTGCTCGAGGCGCTCGCGCTCTCGCTCGCCGGAGTCGTCTCCGGTTTCATTCTCGGCGCAATCGCAGCCATCGCTATCGGCAAGATCAATTTTGGCGCACCGATCTTCCCTACCGCCGCAATTCTGCCGCCCGTCGCCGCGCTCAATCTCGTCGTCGCGACGCTGGCCGCGCTCCTGCCGCTGCGCGTCCTGCGGCGGCTTCAACCCGCGTCTCTGTTGAAAGGCGACTGACTCAGCGACAATGGAAATACGCATGGAACCGGTAATCCAACTCGAGCACGTGACACGGCAATATCCATCGAAGCCAACGCCCGTGCTCGCGCTCAGTAATATCTCGCTGTCCGTCCCCCGCGGTGAATGGCTCTCCATCATGGGACCTTCAGGCTCAGGCAAATCCACGCTCGTCAATCTGCTTGGCTGCCTCGACCGCCCGACCAACGGAATCGTGCGCATCGCAGGCGAAGACCTCAGCACAATGTCCGCGCAGCAGCTCGACCGTTTTCGCGCCGACAAAATCGGATTCATCTTCCAGCAGTTCCATCTCATCCCGTATCTCACCGCGCTTGAGAACGTCATGCTGGCTCAATATTTCCACTCCATCACCGACGAGGCCGAAGCTCTCGCCGCGCTGAACAGCGTCGGCCTCGCCGACCGCGCATCGCATCTGCCCGCGCAGCTCTCAGGCGGCGAACAACAGCGCGTGTGCATCGCGCGCGCGCTCATCAACCAGCCACCCATTCTTCTTGCCGACGAGCCAACCGGCAACCTCGACGAAGAAAATCAGCAGATCGTTCTCGCACATCTGCGTCAGCTTCACGCGCAGGGCCACACCATCGTCATGGTCACTCACGATCCAGTCATGGCGCGCATGGCCGATCGTTTAATCGAGTTGCAGCACGGACACATCGCCTCTGAACAGCGCCTCTCAGCCTGCGGCCGCACCCAGCTTCGCAACGATGACCAGTTCGACGAAATGCTTGAGGAGCTCTGGCTCCACGAAGAGAATCGCGAACCTGCTGATGTCGGCCGCATCCGCGCTCCGGGTCCACTGCCGCCGCGCCTGCTGGTCGAGCGCATGTCGCAGCTCGGCCTCGTCGAACTGCACCCGCATCACGCCGACCACACGCACCGCGACATCGAACGATGCCACGATGGATCAGTGGTAGTCGCTGCGCTGCCTGAACACGGCGACGCAGTCGTCTCGCTCACGCAACGTGGCCGCAGGCGTGCGCAAGACGTCATCCGCCGCCACCGTCTCGCAGAATGCCTGTTCGCCAACGCCCTGCATGTCGAAAACGCCGAAGTCGTCGCGCAGCAAGCTTGCAAGTTCGAGCACGTTCTCTCTCCTGAAGTGACCGACCGCATCTGCACCTTCCTGGGTCACCCGGCGACATGCCCGCATGGCTCCCAAATTCCTCGCGGCCCATGCTGCCCGCAGCAATGAGTCTTGCAATCGACACTCTCGGATGGCTCGCCGCGGCAGCGCTGCTGTACGCCTACGGCGCCGTGTCGTTCCATCGTCTCAAGCCCGGGTCGCATCTTTATCAGGGACTCAACATCTTCGGCAGCGTGTGCCTGATCATCAACACCGCCTACCATCACGCGTGGCCATCCGCGTTCGTAAATTTCATCTGGGTGTTTATCGCGATCTTCGCCCTTCGAAAGGCAGCCAGAAATGTCGCGCAAAAAGCTGATTGATCTCAGCCACTCCGTCGAGCACGGAATGGTCACTTACCGCGGACTGCCCGCGCCGATCATCTGTGACTTCCTCAGCCGCGAGGCTTCGCGCTCCATCTACGCAGAGGGCACAGAATTTCACATCGGCAGAATCGACATGGTCGCCAACACCGGAACCTACGTTGATTCCCCATTCCATCGCTACGCCGACGGAAAAGATCTCGCGCAGTTGCCGCTGACATCGCTCGCGGACCTTCAGATCGAACTGATACGCGTCCCCTCCGATATCCGGCGCATCGATCAAACCTGCTTCGCATCCCGCAACCTGAAGGACAAAGCCGTGCTCGTCCACACCGGCTGGTCGCAGCACTGGCGCACTGACGCATACTTCGAAGGCCACCCCTTCCTCACCGCCGACGCTGCCCGGCTTCTGCACGACGCCGGCGCCCGCATCGTCGGCATCGACTCCCTCAACATCGACGACACCACGGATGGCCACCGCCCCGTCCACACCGCCCTCCTCGGCGCCGGCATCCCCATCGTCGAACACCTGCGCGGCCTGGGGCAGCTGCCCATCACCGGCTTCCGCTTCTCCGCCGTCCCGGTCAAGGTCAAAGGCATGGGCACCTTCCCCGTCCGCGCCTACGCCACGCTGGCGGATTGATAGCGCCGCCCCACAGCAGGCTGGCCCATGCCCGCCACGCTTTTTACGGAACCCGCGCACAAAGGCATACTCGGCCCTCAGGATCGCCACACGCGATCCAAAACGAG
>DATMOZ010000035.1:0-13321 GCA_035567995.1 Acidobacteriaceae bacterium | reverse complement strand
CGATCAGATCGAGGCAAGGGCGTGCTCGTTCGGCGGCAAACCGCGCATATTGTGTGGGATCCCAACTAGGCATTGGTTTCTAATTGCACGAAAGTTCATTTCACGATAACCGCTTAAGCAATTTCTTGACTATTGTTTTGCGCCGTCCCTAGCATGAGCTATGACAAACCCCCCGCAGCAACCGGTTTCGATGACTCCACGCCAGCGTGTGATTCTCAACGCGGTCATCGAGCGGTACATCGCGACCGGCGAGCCAGTTGCGTCGCAGGCCATTGCGCAGGCGCTGAATGCCGACGGGTTGAGTCCCGCAACCATCCGAAACGTGATGGCGGAACTCTCCGAGGTGGGTTTGCTTGAGCAGCCGCATACGTCTGCCGGGCGCATTCCAACAGCGCTGGCTTTTCGGCAGTACGTGAATGTGCTGGAGTCGCAGCAGAGTGCCCGCGAAGACGTGTTGCCCAAGAAGGACCGCGATCGCATTGACGAGCACTACACTGGGGTCGTCAGCACGCAGGATTTTCTCGAACGCACTTCGCATGTGCTAGCACTGGTTTCGAGCGGGATGGGCGTGACCTTACTGACTACCGGCGAGGTCACCGCGCTTGAGCACATTCACTTCACGCGGCTGGCACCTGGCAAGGTTTTAGCTGTGCTGGTGACGCGGTCCGGCACGGTGCAGGACCGGGTGCTCGCGCTCGATCGCGACATCACCACAACTGAACTCGAAATTGCCGCCAATTATCTAAATACGAATTTCCATGGATGGAGCCTGGCCCGCTTGCGTGACGAAATTTCTCAGCGCATTCAGCGGGAGCGCAGCGAGTACGACCGAATATTGCGCGACCTCGACGAGCTGTGGCGCAAAGGCGCGCTGGAGCGTCAGCAGGCGCAATCGGTTTTCTTCGAGGGCGTGGCCAACCTCATCTCCGGCGAAGGCGGCCCCGGCCGCGATGAACTAAGACAGATTTTGTCGGCCCTCGAAGAAAAGCAGCGGCTCGTGGAGCTGTTGACCGCGTATGTGGATGCGAACCAGGAATCGGTGCGCGTTGTGGTCGGTCTGGAGGCGGCCGTGCCGCAAATGGGGAACTATGTGCTGATTGGTGCTCCGGCCCGGCTGGCGGGTGAAGTAATGGGCTCCGTCGCAGTAATCGGCCCGACACGCATGCACTATGAAAGCGCCATGCAGACGGTTTCGTACGTCGCTAAGTTGTTCGATCACTTGCTCGAGGGCCCTCCAACGCCCCTACGCAACCCTCAATAGCAATCCCCGGTAAAATAAAACGAGTGGCGTGGAAGCAGGGCAGATTTCGCCGCAAGGGTGAATCTCGCTCGCGCTCAGGCGCATCGCTTTAATATCCAGGGGAATTTATGAGCCGCAGGACAGAGCATCAAACGGCCGGGCAAGTGGCGGTCGAACCGGATTCGCGCATTGACAAGGCACATGGCACTGACCCGGTCAGCGCTCCGGATGCACCAATTATTTCAGAGGGGCAGTCGGAAACGGCGTCAAGTCAGGCCGGGAGCACGGAGGCGGCCAGTCTGAGAACAGAGCGCGATCAGCTATTGGATCGACTGGCGCGTCTGCAGGCGGAATTCGACAATTCTCGCAAGCGCGAACAGCGCGAACGAGGAGAGTTTCGCGACTATGCAACAGCCAACGTCATCGAGCATTTTTTGCCTGTAATCGATAATTTTCAGCTGGCGCTGAAGAGTGGCGGATCGGCTGACCAGTTGCGCACGGGTGTTGAGCTGATTGTGAAGCAGATGGAAGACATACTGCGCAACCTGAATGTACAGGTTGTGCCTACCGTCGGTACGCAGTTTGACCCACGCGTTCACGAGGCGCTCGATTCAGTCGAACGCAATGATGTGCCAGACCATCAGGTGCTGGACGAAGTGCGCCGGGGTTATACGCTGCGCGACAAAATGTTGCGTCCGGCGCTGGTCCGGGTCGCCAAGAACGAAGAACAAAAGAGCGCATGAGCACAGCAGGAAACGTGACGAAAACTGATTACTATGAAGTGCTGCAGGTGTCTCGCACCTGCAATGACCAGGAGCTGAAGAGCGCATATCGGCGTCTGGCGATGCAGTATCACCCTGACCGCAATCCGGGCGACACTGCAGCGGAAGAAAGTTTCAAAGAGGCGAGCGAGGCTTATCAGGTTCTCTCTGACCCAGACAAACGCGCGGCATATGACCGCTACGGTCATGCGGCCGTCAACGGTAGCTCCGGCTTTGGCGGTAATCCGTTCGCCGGCAACGCGGATTTCGGCGATATCTTTGGCGACATCTTTGGTGAGATGTTTGGTGGCGGCGCCGGCGGCCGGCGGAATTCGCGGGCACAGCGTGGTCGCGATCTGCAATATCCGCTGACGCTCGAATTTGTTGACGCGGTTTTTGGCAAGCAGACTGAGGTTAAATTTCGCCGCATGAACGAATGCGGCAGCTGTCATGGGACAGGTGCCGAGAACGGCCGGTCGCCTGTGACCTGCGACTTGTGCCGCGGGCGCGGCCAGGTGCGCTCGCAGCAAGGTTTCTTCTTGATCGCGCGCACTTGCCCCACCTGCGGTGGCGCGGGAACGATCATCAAGGACCCCTGCAAAACCTGTCACGGCGAAGCGCGCGTGCAGGGCGAACACACGTTGCACGTCACGGTACCTGCGGGTGTTGAGGATGGGACGCGTATTCGCTACCAGGGCGAAGGCGATGCCGGACGCGGCGGTGGTCCGGCTGGCGATTTCTATGTGCTGCTCAGTGTTAAGGAGCATGCGTACTTCACCCGCGACGGCAACGATCTGCATTACGTTCTGCCAATCTCAATGCCGCAAGCCGCGCTGGGGGTGGAGCTGAACGTGCCGACGCTCGATGGCGAAGCGAAGCTGAAGGTTCCGGAAGGAACACAAAGTGGCAAGGCATTTCGCATCCGCAACAAGGGTGTGCCGTTTCTGAATGAGCGCGGTCGCGGCGATCTGATCGTTGAAGTCGCCGTACATACTCCGACGAAGCTGTCTAAAGAGCAGCGGGAACTCATGCGGCAACTTAGTGAAACACTCGCGGTCGAAAATGCGCCTGCGTCGCACAGCTTCTTCGAAAAGATGAAGGATATCTTCAGCTAGCTGTTTTCAAGGCGTGCGGCGGCGATTGCGATACTAGCGATTGCAGCCGTCTCCGCTCTCAAGATGCGCGGACCAAGGCTGGCAGCTTGCCAGCCTTTTTCGTGGAACAGCGACAACTCGTCTTCGGCCCAACCACCCTCCGGGCCGATCGCGATCTGAACTTGTGCATCGCTGGCGTCGAGACAGTCCTGCAGCATCGTGACGCGTTCAGCTTCCGCCAGCACGATTCTCGTTTCGTTGCGTGGTGGCACCGAGAGAAATTGCTTCAACGTCTGCGGGTCATCGATCTGAGGAACCTGCGACCGGCGTGACTGCTGCGCGGCTTCGCGTGCGATGCGGCGCCATCGCTCGACGCGTTTCTCGGCAGATTGCGCGAGGTGCTTTTCTGTGCGGCGGGCGATCACTGGCGCAATGGACGCGACGCCAAGCTCCGTGGCTTTCTCGATCGCCCACTCCAGCCGGTCAAATTTGAAGACGGCGAGCACCAGCATCAGCGGCAGAGACGAGTCGGCTTCCACCCGTTCGTGCAGGGTGAAGAGCACGCGTTCGGCGCCTACTTCCTCGACCGTGGCGCGATGCACGTGCTCGCCGGCGACGACGTCATATTGCATGCCGGTCTTCACTCGCAGCACACGAATGAGATGTGCTGCTTGTGCACCGGTCAACGATGCGGTGGCTGCGTCGAACTCATCGGCGATCCAGCGGCGTCTTGTCATACCTGCTCAGAGCCTAGCAAACATGCGGGCAAAAACACTTCGGGGAACGCTTTCGCGTTCCCCGAAGTGTTGCCTTGTTGCGTTAGGTTACTTCTTCTTTGCTGCCTTTTTTGCTGCCTTCTTCGCCGGCTTCTTGGCTGCTTTCTTAGTTGCCATTTGGTCTATTCTCCCTTTCGATGTCACATCGAATCTGCAACACGCGTGTTGCAGTTACCGAATGTATAGAAGTACGAAAATACGATGTCAAGAAAAAAAGCGAGAATTTTCTGGTCTTGTGAAATTGAAAACGGTCGTCTCTGTGTTCCGTTCGACATCGCTTCGCGCAAGATCGCGTGACGCGAATCCTGATGACGGAAATTTTGCTTTGCGATTTGCTTCGCTCGCATCGTTCATGAGCTCTCATCGCCGGGCGTCCTTGAGCGTTGAATTGCGCAACGTGACGGTCGCACATGCATCAAAAATCAGTGGCGGCGAGTCGTCTGCATCGTGAACAGCAGCAGCGTTGCGCCGCTATACTGAAATGTTTCGCAGCATGCGCGAATTGAAGAAGGAGTGCAAGTGGAAGATATCGTCATTGTTGCCGGCGTGCGTACGCCGGTCGGAAAATTTCAAGGATCTCTCGACGGCTTCACCGCGACACAGCTTGGCGCCATCGCCGTAAAAGAAGCAATACGTCGCGCCGGTGTGGAGGGCGCTCAGGTCGACGAAGTGATCATGGGGAACGTGCTGCCGGCGGGCCTGGGACAGAATCCGGCGCGACAGGCCGCGATTTTCGGCGGGCTGCCCCCCGAAGTTTCAGCATTGACCATCAATAAAGTCTGCGGGTCAGGATTGAAGGCGGTCGCGCTGGCCGCACAGTCTGTTCAGACGGGCAATGCCGAGGTTGTAGTTGCCGGCGGTATGGAGTCGATGAGCAACGCGCCATATCTACTGCCGCAGGGCCGCCGCGGATTTCGCATGGGCAACGCCACCGCAGTGGATTCTATGGTGCATGACGGCCTGTGGGATATTTACAACGACTACCACATGGGAGTCACGGGAGAGAACGTTGCCGAGAAGCACAAAATCTCCCGCGAGGAGCAGGACGAATATGCGCTGAACTCGCATCGCAAAGCCGCGGCTGCGTGGAATGCTGGATATTTTGATGCTGAGGTATTGCCGGTGGAGATTCCTGCAAAGAAAAAGGGTGGTGCGCCAACACTGTTCTCTCGCGACGAGAGCGTTCGTGAAGACGCGAGCATCGAGGCGCTGCGCGCGCTGAAGCCCGCGTTCAAGAAAGACGGTACCGTTACCGCGGGCAATGCGCCGGGAGTAAACGATGCGGCTGCCGCGTTGGTCGTAATGTCCGCGAAGAAGGCAGCGGCGCTCGGACTGAAGCCACTCGTGACCATTCGGGCGCAGGCGACCAGCGGAGTCGAGCCAAAGTGGGTGATGCTGGCTCCGGTAACTGGCATCCAGAAGGTCTTGACCCGCGCGGGATGGAAAAGAGACGACGTGGATCTTTTCGAACTGAATGAAGCATTCAGCGTGCAGGCGCTCGGCGTGATGAAGGAGCTAGGGCTTAATCAGACGCGCGTTAACGTCAACGGCGGTGCCGTCGCAATCGGTCATCCGATCGGAGCGAGTGGGGCACGCGTACTGGTGACGCTGATTCACGAGATGATCCGTCGCGACGTAAAGCGCGGTGTTGCGGCGCTTTGTCTCGGCGGCGGCAACTCCGTCGCGCTTGCGGTTGAGCGGTGAGCGGGGATGTGGATGCTCGCTTTCGCCCTGCTGCTGCAAACGGCCGTGCCGTCTGAGGTTGCGCAGCTAACGCGACGCGCTGAAGCGGGCGATGCGAAGGCCGAGTACGCGCTCGGTCTCGATTACGCACGAGGCCGTGGTGTACCCGCGGATGATGCGCAGGCACTGAAGTGGTTTTTGAAAGCAGCGCGGCAGCACAACCCGGAAGGCGAGTATGCGCTCAGCGAACTGTATCTGACCGGTCGCGGCGTGCCTCAGGACGACGCGAAGGCAACTGAGTGGCTGAAGCTTGCGGCGCAGCACGGTGAGCCACGCGCGCAATATAACCTCGCAACTTTTTACCTCACTGGCCGCGGTGTCGCTAAGGACGATGCTCTGGCGTTTTCGTGGATGCAGAAGGCAGCGCAGCAGAGATTCGACGACGGTGAGTTCGGTCTCGGCAGCATGTATCAGCACGGCACGGGAGTCCAGAGGGACGACGTGAAGGCCGCGCACTGGTACCGTTCCGCCGCCTTGCACGGTAGCGACGATGCCACTAATAATCTGGCGCTCCTGCTTGCTACTTCGAGCGACCCGCATGTACGCAACCAGAAAGAAGCATTGGCTACAGCCCAGGCCGCGGTGGACCGGCACCCGGATGATGCCACGTATCTCGATACTCTTGCTTCCGTCTATTTTCTTGTAGGTGACGCCAAGACCGCGGCCGATGTCGAGAAGCGCGCTGTTGCGTTGAAGCCGAGCAGCGAAGCTTATAAAAATGCGCTCGCAAAGTTCGTTGCGGCCACGCATTGACCGCAGGACCCACTTCGATGATTAACGATCAGCACTCAATGACGTTAAGCGCGAGGCCGGCCAGCGAGGTTTCTTTGTATCGCGACTGCATGTCTAGCCCGGTCTGATACATCGTTGCGATGACCTGGTCTAAAGAGACCTTGTGGCCACCGCTTTCGTGCATTGCCATGCGGCATGCGTTCACTGCTTTGACGGCGCCCATGCCGTTGCGCTCAATACATGGAATCTGGACGAGTCCGCCGATCGGGTCGCAGGTCATACCGAGATTGTGTTCCATTCCAATCTCGGCGGCGTGCTCTACGTCAAAGTTGCTGCCATTTTGAGCAGCGACCAGTCCGCCGGCTGCCATGGAGCAGGCTACGCCCACTTCTCCCTGGCAACCCACTTCCGCGCCCGAGATGCTGGCGTTTTCCTTGTAGAGGATCCCGATTGCTGCAGCGGTGAGGAAGTAGCGGAATAATCCTTCGTCGTCGGCGCCCTGAATAAAGTTGCGGTAGTACATGGCGACGGCAGGAACGACGCCTGCGGCGCCATTGGTCGGGGCCGTCACAACGCGCCCACCAGCGGCGTTTTCTTCATTCACCGCCATCGCATACACGGTGACCCAATCTAGCGGAGCCAGCGGATCGGCCGAGCCTATTGTGCGCAGTCTCTCGACGAGTCGCGGGGCGCGACGCCGCACGTTCAGGCCGCCGGGCAGGATGCCCTCAATGTGCATGCCGCGCTCGATGCAGTCCTGCATCGTTTGCCATAGGCGCAACACGCCCGCCCGCACCTGCGCTTCACTGCGTGAGGCCGACTCATTCGCGAGCATGATCTGCCAGATCGTGAGGCCGTGCTTCTCGCCGAGCTCGAGCAGCTCCTCTCCGCTGTGAAACGGATAGGGAATTGCGACCGAGGCTGAAGGAGCGACGTCTTTGCCAGCCTCAGCCTCGGTAACGATGAAGCCGCCACCGATGGAGTAAAAGGTGTTTGCCGCTAATTTATTGCCGGCAGAATCGAATGCAGCGAAGCGCATTCCGTTTGGATGGAAGGCCAGCATCTGGTCGCGATGAAAGAGCAGATCGGTCGCTTCATTGAATGCTATCGGGTGCTTTCCGTTAAGCAACAGCGCGTGTTCAGCGCGGACCGCGGCGATCTTGCCATCAATGCTGGCGGGGTCGATAGCGTCGGGCTGCTCGCCCATGAGGCCCAGCAGAATGGCGCGGTCTGTGCCGTGGCCGTGTCCGGTCAGTGCAAGTGAGCCGAACAATTCCGCAACGACGCGCGCCGTCGCCGCGAGCTGACCGCTCGCTTCCAGTTCGGTTACGAATCTTCGGGATGCTCGCATCGGGCCGACGGTATGGGAACTCGAGGGGCCGATACCAATCTTGAACAGATCAAAGAGGCTGGTCATACTTCCAACAAGATTTTAGCTCCTCACTTGTTCGGCTGGCTCGGGACTGTTGGTGTGGGATTGGCCGCGGGCGGGATTCCGGGCGAACTGGTGGGGGATTTCTTCAAAAATCCGGAGCGGACCGGAGAGTTCCCCTTGCGCGACTGTATCGTCGTGCTACGGATATAGCCCGCCGCCGCCATGAAGCGTACGAGCGGCTTTTCGTCGTCGAAGGCCGCCAGCAGCCCTTTCGCGGTGTCAGCGTTGTGAAAGTCTCCAAGACCGCGAGCCGCAGCCGCGCGCACGAAGTAGTCCTTGTCGTAGAGTGCCGCGAGCAATTGCCGGTTGGTAAGCGAACTCTTGTCCGATGACAGTAGCGTCACCGCAGCTACGCGTGCGGAGTTTTCGTTGTTCTTACCCTTTACGACCATTTGGGCAGCGTCGATTCCAAGGCCGAACGGTCCCATCAACGCGTATGCGGTTTGCTCCGCACCGATCGTTGCCAGCGCGGTCGGGCTATGCAGATCTTTGTTAGCTTTGTGCAGGCCAGACCTTAAAGCTCCGGGAGTGCCTTTGCGCTCGCCTGCGACGACCTCCGCAAGAATTTCCTGGCCGCTCTTATCGCCCATGTTCCACAGGACTGTACTTGCGGTAAAGCTAATGTCCACCTCCGGATCATCGAGCATCTTTCTCAGCGCTGGAATCAGCAGCGGTGACTTCATAGCGCCGGCTGCGGCAACAGCCGCGAGTCGTACATCACGATCGGGATCGGCCATGGCTTCTTCTACCTTCGCTGCGGCCCGTTCCGAGGGGGAGATTGTGCCCATGGCGGTAACCGCGGCAATGCGTATTTCTGGCTTCTTGTCCTTTAGTGCGGTCTCGAGAATGCGCCACGCATCCGTGATTGGTTCGGCCCCGCTCACGTGCGCGGGATTAACGGCGCTCTCCTGCGGCCGCTCGGGCTGTTCGGCAGTGTGCTCAGCTGGCGGTGCGGGCGGCGGCGCTGCCTGCGCCAGAATCGGTGGCGTACCGGCAGCGACAACGAACGCGAGCAATGTGATAGCGCGCAGGGAAACTCGTACAGGTAAAGTCAATTCGCGGCTCTCATATTTCATTCGCGGTTCTCATATCTCATTTGACGGCGTGATTCAGCGGTGCGCTTCTTACAAGATGTCGCGCAGCGACGTTTCCGTTGTACTCCAGGCATTCAGGACTGCGAGTTGCCAAAACCTGCGGATGCTATACTCACGCCGAAACCCCAAAACTGAAACTCCCCTATGCTTTTCAAGGCCCTGAGCGCGGCCGTATACGGCATCCACGCGCACATTATTGATGTCGAGGTTGATCTCGCCGGTACCGCATCCGGCGAGGAACGCTTTATGACGGTGGGCCTGCCCGACGCTGCCGTACGTGAGAGCCGCAACCGTGTCCGTTCCGCGATAAAAAATTCGGGCTTCGATATTCCGTCGACGCACATCACCATCAATCTGGCCCCGGCGGACCTGAAGAAGGAAGGTTCCGGGTACGATCTGCCGATGGCGATTGGAATTCTCGGTGCGTACGGCGCGCTGCACAATCGCGATATCAGCCAATTTGTCCTGGTCGGCGAACTGGGTCTCGACGGTTCTCTGCGCAGCGTGCCCGGCATGTTGCCAATCGCGGTCGCTGCGCGCGAGCGCGGAATTCGTAATTTGGTCATTCCTGCCGAAAACGCGCGCGAAGCTGCTGTGGTCGACGGCGTGGACGTCTACCCGGTTGGGAGTTTGACCGAGGTGCGCGAACTTCTCAATGCGTCAGTCAATGGAGGCATTCAGAGCCAGCCCCTGAGATTCGACCGCCACGATTTGATTGGTGCGCTGGATTCGTTTCCACTCGACTTCAAAGATGTTCGCGGACAACACACTGCGAAGCGCGCGCTCGAAGTCGCTGCAGCAGGCGGTCATAACATTTTGATGATCGGGCCGCCGGGGTCCGGGAAGACCATGCTGGCGAAGCGGTTGCCCGGGATTCTCGCGCCGCTCACTTTTGAGGAAGCCCTGGAGACGACCAAGATCCACTCCGTAGCCGGAGTGCTCGATGCGAGTAAGGGCTTGGTCACGCAACGGCCATTTCGCTCGCCGCACCACACGATTTCTGACGCAGGCCTGATCGGTGGTGGAGCAGTACCTCGTCCCGGTGAAGTCTCGCTGGCGAATAATGGATTGCTCTTTCTGGACGAGCTTCCGGAGTTTCCGCGTAACGTGCTCGAAGTGATGCGCCAGCCGCTGGAGGACGGTCATGTGACGATTGCCCGTGCGTCCATGTCTCTAAGCTTTCCGGCGCGATTTATGCTGGCGGCGGCGATGAACCCATGTCCGTGCGGGTATTTCAATGACAAATCGCGGGAATGCACGTGTACACCGCCGATGATTCAACGCTATGTCTCCAAGGTTTCAGGGCCGCTGCTTGACCGGATTGATATCCATATAGAGGTGCCGGCGGTTCAGTATAAGGAACTGCGCGGAGGCAGTGCCCAGGAAGGGTCGGCGGAGATCCGAGGGCGGGTAATGGCGGCCCGCGAACGGCAGCTTGATCGATTCGCCCTGGGCAAGGAGCGGATTTATGCCAATGCTCAAATGGGTACCCGTCAGGTGCGGACATATTGTGAACTCTCGACCGACGGGGAGCGGTTGCTTGAGAGGGCCATGCAGCAACAGGGACTAAGCGCCCGTGCGCATGACCGGATTCTCAAGCTCGCGCGGACGGTTGCCGACCTGCAGGGAGCGCCAGATATTACAACGAGCCACATCGCAGAAGCCATCCAATACCGCACCCTCGATCGGACATATTGGTCTTAGAATCAGTAACTTAGCTTCATGTATCCGGCTCGTTACCAATTAATTACAATGTGGTAAAAAAAAGCATTGACCGGTTGGTGAAATGGATTTAACGTCTTGTCTGGCAGGCGACTTAAAGGTCTCTTTCACTACTCCGGCCCCCGACGCCCTGTCTTGCATTCAAACCCTCGACCCACGTTTCTTATTTCTTGGATTTCGAGACCCAAGCCGGTAGAGATGTGGCTTGCGCCAAACCTGAGAGACCGCACGATAAAGCCGAGAAAAAAAGTATCAATTATGGCCAGTACAGCGTCTAAATCAAAGAACCGGTGACACAACCGGAGATCCAGTACTACATCCGCTTGCAGACCAGCCTCGACGCAAGGGCAGCTCGCGAGACGGAAATTAATCGTAAGGAGAACTCAATACATTTATGCGCTCCGATTTGATTTTTGGCGCCCTAACGCACGTCAAGAACCGCTACCAGCTTTGCCAACTCGCCTCGAAGGCGACCCGCAAGCTGCACAAGCCGAACACTCGCTTGCAGGACACGACGAATGAAGTTTTGATCCGCTTTAAACATGAAGTGCCATCGCCTGCGGTGCAGGCGATCTCTGAACCGAAATCGCACGTGCAGCAGCGCCGCGCAGCCTAGCGCGGCCCTGCTGTTGCGGGCCCTCTGCAACAGCACACTTAAACGGACCTAATCTTTAACTCCCTCCTGCAAGACCAAGTCCTCAACATCTGCCTTCCATAGCACTCCTTGGGTAACACATGACCATCGCCGAACTAAAAGAAAAAAACATCACTGAACTGAGCAAGATTGCTCGCACGCTCGAGATTCCGGGCTCGAGTGGCCTGCGCAAACAAGACCTGATCTTCAAAATACTGCAGGCGCAAAGCGAAAAAGAAGGCCACATCTTCGCCGAGGGCGTTCTTGAAATCCTGCCCGACGGCTACGGCTTTCTGCGCTCGCCCGATTACAACTATCTGCCAGGCCCAGACGATATCTACGTGTCGCCATCGCAGATCCGCAAATTTGATTTGAAGACCGGCGACACTATCAGCGGCAATGTGCGGCCGCCACATGAGGGCGAGAAATATTTCGCGCTGGTGAAGATTGAGGCGATCAACTTTGAATCGCCGGAAGAGACGCGCAACAAAATTCTGTTCGACAACCTGACGCCGCTCTATCCGCAGGAACGCATCAAGATGGAGACGGCGAAGGAGTCAGTGAGTGGCCGTGTGATGGACCTGGTCACGCCGGTCGGCAAGGGCCAGCGCGGTTTGATTGTCGCTCCGCCGCGCACCGGCAAGACGATGCTGCTGCAGGCGATCGCGAATGCAATCACGACGAACCATCCTGAAGTTGTACTCATCGTCCTGCTGATCGATGAGCGTCCTGAAGAAGTAACAGACATGCAGCGTTCGGTGAAAGGCGAAGTCATCAGCTCCACGTTTGACGAGCCCGCGGCGCGGCACGTGCAGGTTGCGGAAATGGTGATCGAAAAGGCCAAGCGCCTGGTCGAGCACAAGCGCGATGTGGTCATTCTGCTCGACTCGATTACGCGTCTCGCACGCGCTTACAACACCATCGTTCCGCCATCGGGCAAAGTGCTCTCAGGCGGTGTGGACTCCAATGCGCTCCAGCGCCCGAAGCGCTTTTTCGGCGCGGCACGCAACATTGAAGAAGGTGGATCGCTCACTATTATTGCCAGCGCGCTGGTTGATACCGGTTCGCGCATGGACGAAGTGATCTTTGAAGAGTTCAAGGGTACCGGCAACATGGAAGTGATTCTTGACCGAAAGCTGGTCGACAAGCGCGTTTTCCCGGCGATTGACATCCAGCGCTCGGGCACGCGTAAGGAAGAACTTCTCATTCCGAAGGAAGACCTGCAGCGTGTCTGGATTTTGCGGAAGGTGCTCAACCCGCTCAGCCCGGTCGAGGCGATGGAGCTTCTGACGGACAAACTGGGCAAGGCTCCCAACAACGCTGCCTTTCTGCAGAATATGAATTCTCTCTAGACCCCTCCCCCTATACGCTTTCATACCTCCATATTTGAAAGCAAAGGGTTTACAAACCACATATTTGAAAACAAATGACTTAATGAAAAAGCCCGGCGGCAGCCGGGCTTTTCTCGTTGGAACAGAATATCGTGCGTGTCAAGAAAAACGCTGTGGGAAAGCCGGTCTTGAGTTGTGTAGATGCGGCTCCCAGTGACGGTGGAGCATTCGCATCAGCCCAAATAGGCTTATAATTTTCGCCGCTTTGAAATCAAAAAGGAGATTCCGGGAACAGCATTCATAGGCCACGCCAAGTTGAAAATCGAGGAGAAAGAATAACATATGGAAATAGGAACTATCGGAGCAGGCGATTTCGCACAAGCGTTCGCCAAGCGAATGTTGAAGTCAGGTCATAAGGTAATACTTAGCAATAGTCGAGGCCCCGAGAGCCTGCGAGAGATTGTCATGCGACTCGGTCCTGGTGCGACGGCTGGAACAAGGGAAGAGGCAGTAGCTTGCGAAATGGTGCTTCTTGCCGTGCCCTGGGACTATGTGCCTGAGACGCTTGCAAGTCTTCCAGAGTGGAAGAATCAAATTCTTATCGACAGCGTCAATCCTTATCACGGCAAGGCCGGAGCCTTCACGCCAGCTGATGTCGGAAACTTATCTACCAGCCAGTTTGTTGCGGCGTTAGCGCCTGGAGCACGCGTGGTCAAGGCGTTTAACAACATGCGCACGCCTAACTTGGAAGCAGATCCC
>DATMOZ010000034.1:0-7164 GCA_035567995.1 Acidobacteriaceae bacterium | reverse complement strand
CGCGCCATCTTGCGATAGCGCTTCACGACTTCCTTGTAGCCCTTTTCCACTTCCTCTGCCGGCACCGTCACGTCCACCGTGCGCGTCAGTTCAGGATTCAGCGCAGGGCCGGCTGCGTGCTCATGGGTATGGCCTTCGGCGTGGTCGTGCGCGTGGTCGTGCTGCACATCATGCGCCTGCTCTGGGTTTTCAGGCGTGGGAGTCTCGTTCTTCTCAACTGTGTCTGCGGTGCTCAATGGGTGCGACCTTCTTAAGATGGGTTGATGATTTCTCGGCGCGCCAGCGGCATGAAAATCAACGCGCGCGCCTTCTCCAATGGTACGGGGATGCACCATCACGGTCAAACAAGCCGACTACACTCTTGAAGTGGCAAAAGGTTCCATCTCGGCGCACATTCTCGACGAACTGAACGCGCACATCATCGCATGCAACCGCTGTCCGCGACTGCGCAACTACTGTGCTGCGGTCGGCGCAGAAAAACGTCGTGCATATCGCAGCGAAGAATACTGGGCGCGTCCCGTGCCGTCCTTCGGAGATCCGCTCGCACGCGTCCTCATCATCGGCCTCGCACCAGGAGCGCATGGCTCCAACCGCACAGGTCGCCCGTTCACGGGTGACGGCTCGGGAAATTTCCTCTACCCCGTCCTCTACGAAAGCGGATTCGCGTCTCAGCCCGATGCAACCTCTCGCACCGACGGCATGGCACTCACCGACATTCGCATCAATTCCGTCGTACGTTGCGCGCCGCCCGGCAACAAACCTGCGCTAGACGAACTGCGAAACTGTTCAACATATCTCGACGCAGAAATCGCCGCACTGTCTCGCCTGCGCGTCGTCATCACGCTTGGCAAAATTGCCTTCGACGGTTATCTCGCACACCTTGTCCGCGCCGGAGTTATCGAGTCTCGTCGCGAATACACCTTCGCGCATGGCGCAGAGTACAAAATGCCAAACAATACGTACCTCATCTCAAGCTTCCACCCGTCGCTGCAAAACACGAATACCGGCAAGCTGACGAAACCCATGTTTCTGCGTGTCTTCGTGCGCGCCCGCGAATTGGCTACGGGCCACAAATAAAGAACTCCGCCGCGGTCCATAACAAGGCATTCTCGCCGTACGAAGGCATCCGCGAGTCGCATCGCCGCATCCATTCCAACGCGGCAGATTTTAAGGAGATGCAAATCAATGACGATTCTGCTAATTATTTTGGTTCTGCTTTTGATCGGCGCGTTTCCCACATGGCCCTATAGCCGTGGCTGGGGATATTACCCAAGCGGTGGACTTGGACTGGTTGTCCTCATCCTGATCATCCTGCTGGTAATGGGAAGACTCTAGTTTTGAAGTTTTGAGCGTTGGAGCGGGAGACCGGGATCGAACCGGCGACATTCAGCTTGGGAAGCTGACGTTCTGCCACTGAACTACTCCCGCTTCTAGTCACAAAGTTTATCAGCCCCGCCGAACAGGCGCAGTGCCGCCACCCACCGCAGCGACGACCGTAGTTCTACAGGAATCGCCTACACTGCAGCATACGAAAAATGCGGGTCGTCTGCAAAAACTAGCGAACGACCCGCACTACTTTTGATTCATGATTTTTAGCGCCTTAGTGAGTCAGCTAAGAACTCAGTGACCGTCGAGGCAGCCTCTCTGACCCGAAGAATTCGGATAGCCTGTCCCGTTGGTGTAAGCAGCGTTTGACCATTCGCCCTGCATCTTCCATCTGGTGCCGTTGGCCAAGGTCACTGAAGGAACGTTAAAGGTCCATGCGCACTTGTCGCCATTTTCGGCTCCGGAACCGTCATACCATGCTCCGGGGCTGGCAGGATCGCTACGAGCTTCGGAGAGTTCGTGTGCGGTTACGTTGGCCAGCGCTGCCAAGCCCTCCGAGTGTCCAGTAGTTGTATCTTGTGGATCGCAACCTGGATCTCCGTCGAGTTTCCAGAAGAAGGCAAACTGCACGGGCACGCCCCCGCAACTTCCCGCACTGTGGTAAGCGCAATAGTTAGCATTGCCACGCGGCACATCGGTGTACACCGGATAGTAGCCATTGCCGGACGGATCTGGGGCACCTATGACCTTACAAACCTCGGCCAGGATTACCGAAGTAGATCCTCCACCCGATGCGGTTGTCGTATCGATCAAGTGGCCTTGGTAAGATGTGGTACTTCCAACCTGCCCGTTCGTCCCCGTGTACTCGTCCACCGTTTTCGCGTAGTTGGAGTTGCTGTGGCCAATGTACCAAGAGTCCAGTCCGGTGATCTTATCTCCTGGGGACGTTGACCAGCTTGGACCCCAGAAAATTGCGTTTGTAGTCTCCGTCGGCAAGATCTTTCCACCGTGGTATGTCATATTGGGATTTCTGAGACGCGCCTGGCGCGCATTCGCAAAGTCCCGTGTCCAGTGAACACCAAGCATCGGCGGTTCCCGCTTGTTCGTCAGATCTTGAACCTTTGAACCGGGAACGACATTGCTGGTTTCCTGCGCCGTGGCCAAGTTAAAAGTGCAACAAACCATTAGCCCGAGTAAGCATAGTTTCTTCATCAAACATCTCCTGTCGTTGGGAACGGTGCAGACTGAAACTCCTTGGCCTGCGCTCATGTGGGGGCAATCTATCCGACAGATACCCTGCCGTCAACGAAAGAAACAAGGGTTCCCGAACAAAAGAAACAGGGGTCTAACTGGAGGCGAACAACATTGCGCGCGAACCCGACGTCCCACTCGGCGTTAACGTTTTTGTCGCCAAGGTCTATAAGCCCAAACAGAAATGCGCGTCCGCGGAGCTACTCGCGAACGCGCATTCGTGATTCGTTTTGCTGCTAGATGCCCTTTGCCTCTTTAATCGCCTTCGTCAGCGCGGGAACAACCTCGAACAGATCACCGACAATTCCATAGTCGGCGACTTCAAAGATCGGCGCATTCTCGTCCTTGTTAATCGCGACAATCGCCTTCGAGCCCTTCATGCCGACCAGGTGCTGAATCGCGCCCGAAATTCCGACTGCCACGTACAGCTTCGGCGAAACCGTCTGACCGGAACTGCCGACCTGACGCTCCATCGGAAGCCAGCCGTTGTCGCAGATCGGCCGTGACGCAGCCAGTTCCGCACCAAGCGCCTGCGCCAGTTCTTCTGCGATGCCGATGTTTTCCTTCTCCTTGATGCCGCGCCCGACAGAAACAATAATCGGCGCTGCGCTCAAGTCAACCGTCTGCGCAGACTCACGGAATAACTCGCCCGGCTTGTTCCGAATTTGTGCGGCGTCGATCTGCGGAGCGAACACTTCCACTTCGGTCGAACCCGCCTCCAGCGCATCGGCACGAAACGCACCAGCCTGAATCGAAACGAAACACGGGCCACTCGCGGTCTGACGATAATCCGCATTCAGCTTGCCTTGCAGAAGCTGCCGCACAAACACCGGTTTACCGCCATCGACATGAAAACTGATCACGTCCGCGATCAATCCCTGCCCAAAACGCGTCGCCAGCTTCGGCGCAAAGTCGCGCACTTGATACGTATGCGGAAATACGACGAAATCCGGCGCGATTTTCTTAACCAATTGCTCAAGCGCCGCCGTGTATCCATCCGCCGTGTATTCCTTCACGAGCGCATGCTCCACCGCGTAGCCTCTAGCCAGCTTCTTCTGGCCGAGTTCTCCTTTCAGCGCATCCACGCCATCGCCGACGACAGCAGCCATCAGCGGCTGGTTCGTCTCCGCGGCCAACTGCTGGCCAGCCGCCAGCGCTTCCCATGACATACGGTTCCACTGACCCGCCCGCTGCTCGAGAACTACAAGAACTCCGCTCATATCACCCGCACCTCAAACTTCAGCTTCTCCACCAGCGTCTTCGCTGCTTCCGCAGGGGAACCGCCGATCATCTGTGTCTGTTTCTGCTTGTGCGGCATGTACACCTTGTCCAGCGACACAGCTTTCTCCGCCAATCCGCCAAGCTCGCTCGCAGCAATGCGCTTCACTTCCTTCGTCTTCGCTTTCTTGATGCCCATCAGGGTCGCGTAACGCAGCTTGCTGATGCCCGACTGAATCGTCAGCAGCGCAGGCAGAGGCATTTCGACATGCTGGAACCAGCCATCTTCGAGCTCACGCTTCACGCGAATGCCGCCGTCGCTCTTCTCAACCTGCATGATGATCGTCCCGTGCGGAATCCCCAGCAGTTCCGCCATCACAACGCCGGTCTGCCCCAGCCCAAGATCGTCTGACTGCAAACCGGTCAGAATCAGGTCCGCGTTCTCCGCCTTCACCGCCGCAGCAAGCATCTTCGCCACGCCCAGCGTGTCCAGTGCATTCAGATCATCCGCTTCGATATGAATCGCGCGATCCGCACCCTTGGCCAGCGCCTCGCGAATCGTCTGCGAAACACGGTCCGGTCCCGCACACAGCGCGACAACCTCGCCGCCGTGCTTTTCCTTCAACTGCAGCGCCTCTTCCAGCGCATAAGCATCCGGCTCGTTGATTTCGTAATTGAGGTCCTGCTCCTCAATCCACTTGCCCGCCGCGTTCACTTTCACGTTCGCATCGCGCGACGGCACCTGCTTAATAGCCACAATTATTTTCATTTTGTTTTCTTCATCACTCCAACGTACGTCCAGCCTAAGCCCCGGAGAACTTCATCCATCAGCTCGCGCCGCCACCTTCTGCGGCAACTGCAGCGCCGTGATCTGCGCAATATCCAGCAACTTCGGCGGAGCCTCACTCGTAGCCCCAAGCGCATCGCGGAACATCGTGTTGCAAAACGGGCAAGCCACACCGACCACTTGCGCACCCGTTTCCACCAACTCCTTCGCGCGGTTATGGCTTACGCGCTCACCCTGCTCTTCGCCCAGAAACGCCAGCCCGCCGCCCGCACCACAGCAGAAACTGCGCTCCCGCGCCCGTGGCGGATCAATCACCGTCCCCGACAGCGCCAGCACTTGCCGCGGCTGGTCATACACGCCGCGATAGCGCCCCAGGTAGCAGGGGTCGTGATACACAATCGTCTCGCCCGTGTCCTTGTTCGGCAACCGCGACTGATGCCGCGCCATGAATTCGCTATGGTGCTCAATCTCCGGAGCAACACCGTACTCCTTCCAATCCTCGGCCATCGTCCGCACACAATGCGGACAGATAGACACAATTCTCTTCACCTTGTTCTGTTCGAAGTTGCGGAGGTTCTCCTCAACCAGCGTTTGGAACACGAGATCGTTCCCCAGCCGGCGCGCCGGATCGCCTGTGCACTTCTCTTTCTTCATCACGCCGTATGTCGTGCCGAGGTACTCCATCACCCTTGCAAATGAAGCGATAATCTCGCGGCCTTGCGGGTCATATCCACCCATGCACCCAAGCCACAAACAATATTCCTGGGTTCCGTCGAAGATCGGAAACTGCTGCTTCGCAATAAACTTGTCACGCTCCGAAGAGCTCAACCCCAGCGCATTGCCATTTTTCTCGAGAGCGAGAAAAAGCTTCGTGCCATAGTCGTCCTCCCACACTCCGGTATTCACCGCGCCGCGACGCATGCCGATAATCATCGGCAAATGCTGGATGCCCACCGGACACTGGTATTCGCAAGAGCCGCACGTAGTGCACTGGAACAACGCTTCCAGCGATTCGTGCTTGCCGATCAGGGGTTCCTCTGACTTCGGCCCCAACTCGTTCAGATAGCCGCGCAGCCCGAGAATCACTTCCTTCGGATTAAGCACCTTTCCCGTATTCGCTGCTGGACAATGCTCCGTGCAGCGCCCGCACTCCACGCAGCTATATGCCTGTAGCGCGGCAATCTGCGTCAGGTCGCGGCCCGTCACCATCCCGAAATCTTCGTCGCCCGCGAGCGGCGGAATCCTGCTGAAGCCCTCGCGCTTGAGAAACACCGTCACCGGACTCAACACAAGATGCAAATGCTTCGTGTGCGGTATCAGCGGCAGGAAAATCAGCAGCGCCAGCGTATGCGCCCACCAGAGCGCTTTGATCGTCCCCGGGCTTGCGCCCACGTAAAACGCGCCAAGATACGTCACCATCAACGCCAGGATTAGAAACGCGATGAATAGCGACTCGTACGAAACCTTCTGCCCCAGCCAGATCGGCCGCACAAACAAGCGGCGCACAAATAACGCCGCGATCGACACCGCGGTCAGAACCGCGAACGCTGCGGCAAACCAGAAATAAAATCCGCCGACCCACGTCCGGCTTCTCAAAAACGGAAAGCCGACGCCCGTCGCGAAATGATTCAGCGTCACCAGCGCAAACGCGCAAAATCCCCAGAACACAAATGCGTGGGCCAGCCCCGGTAACGGGCGCTCTTTGATCACCTTCGCCTGGCACATCACTTCCCAGACGAAGTCCCACACACGTCGCGCGATGGGCGACAGTCTAAAATCCGGATCCTTTTTCGACTCGAAGATGCGCACCAGCACCTTGCTGAATCGCGCAAAAAATGCTGACAGCGAAGCCAGGGCCAGCACGAGAAACAGCACGATCTCCCAGCGGGAGAATCCAACTGGCTCTGCATAACCAATAGCGAGCGACGCGATGCTCAGGCGTGACAGCCCGGCGAGATGAAACATTTCCTGGGTTCCTCGGAAGCAGTGCGATTGAGCATCGCGATGAACCGCGACTCACTTTTATAGGTGACCGAGCGCCGCACTGTCTACCCATCCGCGCGTATCGCTTCCCCAAACGAGCTGCTGCCCGATCAGGAAGTGGAGGAATTCTCCCAACCACCCCCGGTGGGGGTACTTAAGTCCCAAAGTCTTCGATCGAGAGACTTTAAGTCTGGACTTGGACTTGTGCGAGGTATACCGAAGTCTGCTCGACATTCGCGGCGGGGCAATTTTGGCGGGTGGTTCCGGGGAGACATTTGTCAAGCCCGCCCTGACCAAGGAACCTCTCATGAGATTGACACTCGGGCACGCGCAATTTAGGTTCCGAGCAGCCATTCCAGAGGAAACTTTCTTTGTCGACTTCCACCGCGCCTTCCGCGCTCGAGTCTCACCGCCAGGACACCAGTAAGTCCCTCGGCCTCTTCGATTCCACGATGCTCGTGGCCGGTTCGATGATCGGGTCGGGCATTTTTATTGTGTCCGCAGAAATGTCTCGCGAGCTCGGCAGTCCCGGCTGGCTGCTCATCGCCTGGTGTGTCGCCGGCGTGCTGACCGTGACCGGAGCGCTCTCGTACGGCGAA
>DATMOZ010000033.1:0-3634 GCA_035567995.1 Acidobacteriaceae bacterium | reverse complement strand
GAGCGCGCCCCCAACGGTATCACTGGACTCGAAACATCTTTGGGATTGTCACTGACACAGTTACATATTGCGCGGGGAGCAAGTTTGACGCGGGTCATCGCCCTGCTCTCGACGGAACCAGCCAGGATTTTGTCACTCCGCGGACGCGGTTCGCTCGCCGTCGGCTCAGCGGCCGACGTGGTCCTCTTCGACGCAGAAGCAAAATGGCAATACAACGCCACCGCCTCCCTCTCGAAATCAAAAAACTCTCCGTTCGATGGTCACGCCATGCGCGGACGCGTCCACACGACCATCTACGAAGGCCGCATCGTCCATCAGCAAGAGTAGTTTGAGGCAGGCATCGTGCCGACTTTCAGAGCGTTGTCGAGGAACAGCCGTTCTCTGCTGCTGGTCGCGAGCGCCTCGCTCGCCGTTAGTGGCCAGGTCACGCGCAAACCGGTTCCGCATGGAATCAACTCTGCCGGCGTTCAGCAAAAAGTCTCCGAACTTCATCCCGCCGCCACCTACCAACTCGGCGGCCATCCCGACTGGATGGCCATCACGCCCAGCGCAACGTGGGTCGCCGACTCAGACCGCAGTCAGATCATCGAACTCGACCCCACCAGTACGCAGATCAAGCGCACCATCACCATCAGCAAACCGTGTTCCGGCCTCGCCGCAGACTTCGACAGCCTCTGGATACCCAGTTGCGGAGAACACGCCCTGATCCGCGCTGATCTCAACTCGGGCAAAATCATCGCGCGAATCGCCGTTGCGCCCGCCGACTCCGAAGGCGGCATAACTACGGGAGCAGGCAGCGTCTGGCTCCCCACCAAAAACGGTCTCGCGCGCATCGATCCAACGACCAACAAAGTGTCCGCACTGGTTAAGATTCCGTTCGGCTCCTACGCCGCAGCCTTTGGCGAGGACGCAGTCTGGATCACCTCAACCCAAAACAACCTTCTCACCCGCGTCGATCCGCGCTCCAATCGCGTAGTGGCAAGCATACGAATCGGACCAAGGCCGCGATTCCTTACGATCGGCGCTGGCTCCGTCTGGACCTTGAATCAAGGCGATGGCACAGTTTCGCGAGTCGACATGAAGACCAATCAACTTGTCGCCACCATCCCAGTCGGCACTCCAGGACCGGGCGGTGAAATTGCTTTCGGCGCTGGCTCTGTGTGGGCAACATTTTTCAACTTCCCCATTTCGCAGATTGACCCGGCACTCAATCGAGTCGTCAGACAATGGGCCGGAGCGGGCGGCGACAGCATTCGGATCGGACATGGCTCAGTCTGGCTTACTGACTACAAAGGCGGAACTGTCCTGCGCCTGAAACTTCCGCTGTGAAAATTTCCCTGCCTCCAGCGATGTTCCGCAAGATACATCCGGCATTTGCCTGTTCGGCCTGGCGAGCCTAAGATACCGCGCTGTGAGGTGACTTATGCCAACTTACATTTCACTTTGCCGCTGGACGCAGAAGGGCGCGCAGAGCGTCAAAGACAGCCCATCCCGGCTTGACGCCGGCAGAAAAGCGTTTGAGAAGGATGGCGTCAAGATCAAATCCTTCTATATGACTACGGGCACGCACGACATGCTCATGATCTGCGAAGCGCCCGATGATGCGGCTATGGCCAAGGCTGTGCTTGCGCTGGTTTCAGCAGGAAACATCACCACGCAGACATCACGCGCCTTCACCGAAGACGAGTACCGCAAGATCATCGGCAGTCTGTAATCTCCACGTCACATCGCGGACGCCAGTCACGCTAACTCACAGGTCCGTTCGCGCGCATCTAAAAGAAGCGGGCATACACTCAAGCTCATAACACGGCGGACCACCGCTCCCATCCTTCATCTCGTCACACCACAGGAGAAATCAAATGACCTCTGTCGATAGCGAAAAAGGAATCTCCCGAGATCGTCTGGCGGAATTGTTGAACGAAGACCTCGCCCGCGAATACCAGGCCATCATCGCTTACGTGGTGTACTCGCAGGTGCTCAAGGGCGCCGCGTACATGAGCATTGCCGACCAGCTTGAGATCCACGCGAAGCAGGAACTCGACCATGCTTTGATCATTTCGCGGCAGATCGACTATCTCGGAAAGATGCCAACAGTGAATCCTATGCCCGTCAAAACATCGGAAGATGCAAAGGCGATGTTGCGCTTCGATCTCGAGAACGAAAACGAAACCATACGGCAGTACCGCGCCAGGGTCCGGCAATGTGAAGCGCTCGGCGAATACTCCATGGCCGAACAAATCCGTCAGATCCTCGTGCAGGAGCAGGACCATCAGATTGATCTGGCCACGGCCCTCGGCGAAGACGTGCCTGACGTCGGCATTGCAACTGAAAGCGGGGCAGGAAAGAAGCGCTAGCCTCGTCAACGCGACCCGTTTTCCTGCTGCTACTGGCTATCCAGCGGAATCTGCAGCGTGCCGAAGCGGCCCGCCGTGTGGTCTCTAACTCCGACGACCAGCCATTTGGCTCCCGGCATGAGGGGCACGTCCTGATGCGCGGGAAATCCGGCGGTCTGCAGCTTCGCCATCTGATCCGGCGTTATGCGCCCATCAACGCGGATTTCTCCGCTGCCGAGCAGTTTGCCAGCCGCGTCATATTCGACCACCGCACAATCTATGGTTGCCGTTTTGCGCTGATCTTGTGATTCAGAGAATGCAAGCAGGCGCGCATCGATGTTGTATTGCAACCCGACATGTCCGCTGACGCTTCGATCCAGTTGTGCGGTAAAGAGCAGATCGTTGACCTCTGGCGCGCCGTGGCGCATGGCAAGCGTAAATGCGTCAGCGGAAGTCGCCGGCGCCTTCTTGCGATCAAGAGCGAAGTATCCGCGACGGTAGTACAGCCTGTATCCATGCTTTGCAACTGTCAGATCGATTTTGCGGTAACGTCCATCCCACTTCGCATCCTGCGGGGAGTAGGTCAGCGTGTAGTAGGTCTGTCCCTGGCGAAACTTCTCTGACAACACCTGCGCTAGATCGTTGCGATTGATGGTGGCGACGCCGCCCGTCGCATCGGCGATTTCCATCATGCCGGCGCGTTCTTCATTCACGCGGGAGTCAGCCTGCAAAGTGTCTTCGTTTAGCCTTGCGGGACCAATGGGCCCCCCGTAGAGCGTGCCTTTGACATCTACACTGTCGATCCCTTCGGTCGCGGCGGAGATAACGCCACGCACGTCAACTGGAAAGACGGCGACCCGCGCAGTCTCAAGCCGCTTGTCGGTCCTCTGCTGCATCTGCAGGTAGCTCTCGCGAAACCTCGCAGAGCTAAAAACTTTGTTCGGGTTTCTAAAGCCTTGCGGTTGCGCCGTCACTGGAAAGCCCTCTGATAGCCAGAAGAGGTTCTTCTTCCCCGGGTATTGTTCAAGCCACGCTGCGAGACTATTCAGCGACTCCAGGGTGAGAATCACCCTCATGGTCAGCCGATCCATCTCGGTTTCGCGCTGACTATCTTCAAGCTGATCGACAGGGATTTTGGCCGCAGCCGCCATCTTCCCGTATACGCTTTCGATCGCGGCATCGTCGTCGGAGTTGTAAACGTCACGCAGCGGTGACGACAGCGGACTGAGCGCCTTGCCTGCGAGCAGCGTTTCAATGCCCGTGGCGTCCGCGGAAAATGGAACCATGATGGTGGGCGAAGA
>DATMOZ010000032.1:0-4366 GCA_035567995.1 Acidobacteriaceae bacterium | reverse complement strand
AAGCCAGCCACTGGGAAGTCACTTCCCGGGAAGGCGCCCGACGTCGCTGAAGCGCAAGTCAGGAGACCGGCTGCGAGGGAATTTCATCGCTGTGTACTTCCGAGGGGAAGACTCATGCCCGTTCTGCATCAGTCGCGCTTGCGGCCGTTTCGCTGTCTATTCCTGTTCCTCGCCTTCACCGTTTCACTCACCTCGTTCGCCGCTGAACTTGGGGGAACAGTACGCGATTCTCTTGGCGCCGTCATTCCGTCTGCCAAGGTGGATCTGCTCGATGAACGCCAAACCGTCATCGCATCCACCAAGACAGATCCGGCAGGTGCGTTCGGCTTCACAATCGACCACGCCGGGCGCTACAGCGTGCGCGCCGCTGCAACGGGATTTTCCCCAAGCACCGGCAACCCCGTTTATCTCGCCGCTTCGCAACAGGCGCACGTTGACATCACGCTGCATATCGGCGAGGTCCAGCAAAACATTACCGTTACTGCCACCGGCGTTCCTGCGCTGGAGTCGCAAGTCGGAGCATCGGTCTCCGTACTGGAAAGCCCATACCCCGGCACGCTCGATATCGAGCAGTCTCTCCGTCTCTTACCCGGTCTGCAGGCCAGCACTTCAGGTCAGCGGGGCGCAGTCAGTTCCCTCTTTATTCGCGGCGGCGATTCAAACGCGAACAAAGTTCTCATCGACGGCGTGCCAGTCAATGACATCGGCGGCAGCGTGAACTTCGGAAGCATCGAAGCCAACGGCCTCACCAATATCGAAGTATTTCGCGGACCCAACAGCGCACTCTTCGGCCAGGACGCGCTCGCCGGCGTAGTCAGCTTGAACACAGACCACGGCGTCACGCCTTTGCCTTTCTTCACGTACAGCGCCGAGGGCGGAAACTTCAACGCCTATCGTCAAGAGGGCTCGGTCGCAGGTGCATATCGCGCGCTTGATTACTACGCCAATTTCGGCCGCTGGGACACGACAAACAGTCTTCCCAACAGCACCGCGCACGATGCAACCATTGCCGCCAACGTCGGCTACACATTTTCGCCGCGCACTACGCTTCGCGGCACGGTCCGCCGTGTGTCACAGAAAGCGGACGAGCCAAACGCCCTGCTGCTCTATGGCGTACCCGACACGTCAAACCACCTCGAGCGCGACCTTTATATTTCCGCCACGCTCGACGATCACACCACCGAGAAATGGCACAACCTGGTGCGCTACGGGGCTCAACGTCTCCGCGCACTCAACAATTCCCCTTTACCGTTCGGCATTCTGGATAACAACGGCCCGCTCGATGCCAACTGCTTCGAACCACAGCAGTATCTCGGAACTCCAGTCACGATTCGCGGCGCCAACGGATTCAGCGCGAGCGGTCGCGCATTCACGGGTTCGTGCCCTGGCTTTAATCCCCAGAAGTTCACCACCACCACAAACCGCGACTTCGTCTATGCCCAGACCGACTATGCGCGTTCAGAGAAGTTGGTCGCCCTGGCGGCCTTCCGCTATGAGAACGCCCGCGGCAGTCAAGTCTTCACCGAACCCGGTTTTGAATCGCCGGCAGCCGCAAATCGCGATGATTACCTCACCACATTGCAACTCGGCGGAACTCTCTTCGAACGCCTCAATTACACCGTCGGAGCAGGCTTGGAGCACAACTCAGTCTTTGGCTTCGAACCGACTCCACGCGTCTCACTTGCGTACTACGCGCTGCGGCCCAGACCATCCGGCTTCTTCACCGGAACTCGCCTGCGTTTTAACTTCGGCAAAGGAATCCTCGAGCCGACCGTACCCGCACAAAATAACTCCCTCTTCGCGCTTCTAAGCGGCTTGCCAAACGGCGCCCAACTCATTCAGCAATTCCACGTCTCGCCCATCCACGCCGAACGTTCGCGAACCTACGATGGCGGCGTCGACCAGGAATTCCTCAATGGCCGCGCACTCGCCAGCGCCATTTACTTCCATAACGAGTTCGGCGACGTGCCGGAGTTTCTGGGCAGCTTGCAATCTCTAACCGATCTCGGAGTACCGCCGCAGCTGGCGCAAATCGTCGTCGACAGCTTCGGAGCATACATCAACTCGCTCGCCTTTCGCGCCCAGGGGCTTGAAGTCATCGGCGAATACCACATTTCCAATCACTTCTTCGCGCGCGCCGGTTACACCTACCTTGACGCAACCGTGCAGCGCTCCTTTTCAAGCGGGGTATTGTCTCCCGCGTTCAATCCAAACATTCCCGGTATCCCGATCGGCCAGTTCTCTCCATTAAAGGGAGCCCGACCCTTCCGCCGCGCCCCACAGTCCGGTTATTTCGCGCTTGGCTACTCGCGCTCCAAATGGGCCGCTACGCTGACTGGAACGCTTGTCGGCCGCCGCGACGACAGCACGTTCCTCACAGACTCCAATGGCGGAAACACCCTGCTGCTGCCGAACAAAGATCTTGACCCCGCGTATCAACGGCTCGCCCTCAGTGGAAGCTACGATGTCACGCATCGCATCCGCGCGTTCGCATCTGCGGACAACCTGCTCGGCCAGCACTATCAAGAGGTCTTCGGCTTCCCCGCGCTTCCCTTCACCTTCCGCGCGGGGTTGCGGTTCAACCTCGGCGGAGAGTCCTGGCGCCTTAAATAGACCACCATTTCAGCCGCCAATGCGACAATCTGTAACGTGCAGATTGTCCTGACGGCAGCAGAGTGTATTACCTCTTCAACTCGCATCCCTGATCCGGTTGTCTTCATTGAAGACGGCCGGATCGCCGGCCTCGCATCGCGTACTGAGGTTGAGATCCCGCCCAACGCGCAACTCGTCGATCTCAGCGGCGCAACGCTGCTGCCAGCTTTTGTAGACGTCCACATCCACGGCAGTGCGGGGCATGATGTCATGGAGGCGACGCCCTCCGCACTCTCAACCATCGGCAAGTTCCTCGCGTCGCGGGGCGTCGTCGCGTTCCTGGCGACGACCGTCACCGCCAGCGTCGACAAGACGCTCGCCTCGGTGGAAAATCTCGCAAACCTCATCGAGGGAACGCCACCGGACGCCCAGGCGCGCCCCATCGGCCTACATCTCGAAGGCCCCTTCATCTCACACCAGAAGCGCGGCGTACATCCGCCCACCGAAATTCAACCGCCGTCCACCGCCCTGTTCAACCGCTTCTGGCAAGCGTCACGCGGCCACATCAAGCTCATGACCATCGCGCCCGAGACGCCCGGTGCAATCGAACTGATTCAACACGCCGCGTCCCTTGGCGTCGCCCTCAGCCTTGGCCACAGCGATGCCGACACAGCGCAATCGCTTGCAGGAATCTCCGCCGGCGCCCGCAGCTTCACGCACACATTCAATGCGATGCGGCGTCTCGATCATCGCGACCCGGGCATCACCGCCGCCGCGCTCGGACTCTTTCCGGAGAGCGCAGCCCTCTATTCCGAGCTGATCTGCGATGGCATTCACGTGCACCCGGCGATGGTGCGTCTGTGGCACAACTCCAAACGCCGCGATCGCGCAGTGCTGATCACCGACGCCATCAGTGCCACTGGCAAGCCCGATGGCGACTACATGTTGGGAGATCTGAAGGTGCAGGTCGCAGAAGGCCGCTGCATGTACCAGGGCAAGCTCGCCGGCAGCGTCCTGACCATGGATCGCGCCGTCGCAAATCTGCGCAGCTACACGGGCGCACCCGCTGCGGAACTCGCTCTCGCGGCCAGCACCAATCCTGCGCGCCTTATCGGAGCCTCGCAAAAATATGGCGAACTCGCCCCTGGCCGCAACGCCGACATCGCGGCCGTCTCAGCCGAGGGCAAGCTCATCGCTTCGTTCATCGCCGGCCAGCAAATGACTTACTAGCAGATTACTTCTTCGGCCTGTGCGCGATGATCTGGTCTTTGATTGTGTCGTAAGTCGCCTGGGGAATGATTCCCTTTTGCGTCAACTGGTTCTTCGCCGTGTATGGACGCCCTTTGATGATCTTGTCGGCGAACGCATCACCGACGCCGGGCAGCGCCATCAGTTGGTCCTTGCTCGCAGTATTGATATCAAGCTTATCGCCCGTCGCTACCGGAGCGGCAGCCATCGACTTCGCTGCCGGTGTTGTCGCTTTCGGGGCCGTTGCCGTTTGTGCCATCAGGCTGCTGCCAACAGCAACAGCCGCCACCAGAACGAGGGATTGCGAGAGAGTGCGGAGAATTTTCATGGGCAGCAGCCTATCCTGCCCCGCGACAAGCCCGCAACCAAATATGCGGCGAATACGCCATTTGACATCCTGCAAGCTACCCTTTAGTTTCGAAATTGCGATGTCACCGCGCCTGCACCATCACCGCCACCATCATCACCACGCACAAAGCGTGTCGGCGGCGTAGTTCCACCAGGCAGAATCCAGCAATAACAGCCC
>DATMOZ010000031.1:0-3245 GCA_035567995.1 Acidobacteriaceae bacterium | reverse complement strand
TAGTCTTGAAGGAAGCGGTTCTCGCCGGTTTAGGTGTCGCCGATCTCCCACCGAGCATATTCAAACAAGAAATCGCGGACGGTCGATTAATAAGACTGCTACCGAAATGGCAACTGCCAGAAGTGTCTGTCTATGCGATGTATCCCTCGCGCCAGGGTCTGCCCCTTGCTGTGCGAATGTTGCTGGACCACCTGAAGGCGCACCATGAACGGTGGCACAGATTGCACATGGCAAACACCCCTGAGTTCAATGTCGTAAAGCCCCGAAGGAGCGGATAAGAATTGCACTTAAACGCGCCGATGATTGATTTAGTTCACCGACGTACGCGGTCGAACCCAAAGACCCATGCCACTTCCCTCCTCCACTTGGCTGATTCGTGTCGCGCGACGGAGCCTTAATTCGCATCCATGGAAAAAGTCTGTACGAGCGAGGAATCCTCCGGTAGTGCCACAATCGAAATATAGTGTTTGTGTTTACGGACAATCGCGGCGATGCAAAGGCGATGCAAAGTAGTACGATTTCCGCTTTATAAATTGCCGCTTAGATTTCCGCTTTATAAATTGCCGCTTAGGTCGAAAGTGACAGCGCTCGGGTTATCAAGAGAGAAACGGTTTCAGATGCGGGACCTACAAGAAATGAATGCGATGACCAACATAAGCTTCTATGAGAAGCACTTGAAAATCAGCTCCGAGCAGGGCATGCCCGCCATCACAACAGACAGGGAAACATATTTGAGTCCTGAGCCGGCTATTTCTCGCCGCACTTTCCTCGCGGCGGGGGCTGCCGTTGGTGGAGGCCTGCTGCTGGGTCAAATGGCTGAAGCGACCAGTGGTGGAGGCGCCGACGGCCCCCTACTCAAGGAGTACGACATCGATACTAATGGCATCACCTTGCACGTAACTCAGCAAGGGGAAGGCCCAGCTGTTCTTTTCTGCCACGGGTTTCCGGATACTTCCTATACGTGGCGCCGACAAATGAAACACATCGCGTCAGCCGGATATCGAGCAATTGCTCCAGATATGCGCGGCTATGGACGCAGCTCAGCTCCGGCAGACGCAACCTTGTACACGCCACTGCATACGGCCGGTGACCTAGTTGGTCTACTCGATGCGTTGAGTGTCCCCAGCGCTGTCCTCGTGGGCCATGACTGGGGTGCAGCTCATGCGTGGAACGCAGCGCTGATGCGGCCCGATCGCTTCAAGGCAGTGTTCTGTATGAGCGTGCCTTACGTTCCGCGTGGGGACGTCAGCGTCTTCGAGCGCATGCGGAAGTCCGGGCATCAAAACGATTTCTACATGTTCGAACAGATACGACCGGAAGCCGATCAGATTTGGGCCGACGCCGCAGTCACCATTCCGGGGATTCTGTATTGGGCATCGGGTTCCGCCCCGGCCGACACGCGGTGGAACCCAATGGATCCTGCACGAAGCCTTCATCGGCCGGCTCCCGGGCTGTTGCCGTCATGGGCAGAACCCGACTACGTCGCACATAACATCACTGAATTCCAGCGTACCGGCTTCCACGGCGGTCTGAATTACTACCGCGCTGCTGAAGCTTATTTCTATTTATCCGGCGCTTGGAAAGGCGCGAAGATCACCCAGCCTTCCTTTTTCATTGCGGGGAAGGCGGATGGCTTGGGGGTGCTCTATCCACCCGTCGAAAAACTCCGCGCCGGCCTTCCCGGTCTCGTGGGGAATCTCGAACTCGATAATGTGGGCCATTGGGTACAACACGAAGCCTCTGCCGAAGTCAGTGACCAGCTCGTGAAGTTCCTGCGCACCGTAAACCCCGCCTAGGACACAGCCGACTGCCTCACTTGCATCGCTAGGTGGTCGCCAGGGGCGAAACACGCAACGAACGACGTTTCAAGGAGTACTTACATGAAATTGATCCTAGCCATCACCTTGGCAGCGGCACTTGCGAACCTCTCTCCTTCCGGAGCCAGCTCGGCCGAACCGGCGAATCCGGCAACGCCCACGACCCGCATCCTTGCGATTGGAACCGTCAACCCGGGAGTCGATCCTGCAGTGGTGCGGTCAATCCTGCCGAACGAAATCCGCGAAACGGTGAAGCTCTATCTCGATGGCAAGATCGATCAATGGTTCTCGCTTCAAGGTCGAAGCGGCGTCGCGTTCCTCCTGAACGTAACCGACCCGGCTGCCGCGCACGACATGCTCGAGAAGCTGCCGCTCGGCCGGGCACACCTGATGAGCTTCGAACTCATACCGCTTGCTCCGCTTAACCCGCTTCGGCAACTGCAGGGCATCACCCCGACTCCTCCCTGAGCCCGACCAGAGCGATTTGGCGGACGGGCGATCGTTGCGGCGGGCAGTCTCCGACCGACGCGTCGCTTTGTGGTTGGGTACGGTCCTCGGTCCCCTAGTGGGATTTGTAGCCGCGCGGCGCCGTCAACGGCACCGCACGCGCCGTGCATTGCTTTTTGCCGCAGACCGAGCAGCGCATGCGCCGCGCAACGTCTTCAAGCTTCGCGTCCCAGCCGCACAGCTTCGCCAGCAGGTGCGGCGTCGTGTGCCGTTCTCGAAGGCAGGACCCGCACGTCAGCACGAGGGTGTACTGACCAAATTCGTCGCTGAGTTTGGTGATTTGGAGGTCGCGCACGCACCGGATTTTGCTGCGTGCAATTTAACGCGTCCATCCAGTAGTCTGGGGGCAGCGGTACTGTATATGGGCCCCGTCCACCCTCCGGCAAACCCACCCGGAGCGTCAGCGACAGTAACTAAGCGCTGCGATTCAACATTTCAAACGTAACGCACGCCTCGCAGCGAGTAACCGGCCCGTAATCGTATACTTCAACACTGACGCACATCCTGAACATGGGTTCTCGAATTGAGGAGCAGGTCGCCATGCCAACTCTGAATGTCAACGGCAAGTCAGTGACGGTGGGCGTGCCGGCGGAGACGCCCCTCTTGTGGACGCTGCGAGATGAACTGGGCCTCACCGGCACGAAATTCGGATGTGGGATGGCGCTTTGCGGAGCGTGCACGGTGCATCTGGATGGTGTGGCGACGCGCTCTTGCATCACCCCGATTTCTGCCGCAGCCGGTAAGGCGATCACCACCATTGAGGCCGTCGGCGGTACGCCGATCGGACGGAAGGTGCAGGCAGCCTGGCAACGCCTGGTCGTCCCTCAGTGCGGCTACTGCCAGAGCGGTCAGATAATGCAGGCCTCCGGGCTGCTCGCGAAGAATCCGAAACCGAGCGATCAGGACATCGACGACGCGATG
>DATMOZ010000030.1:0-7296 GCA_035567995.1 Acidobacteriaceae bacterium | reverse complement strand
CTGCACCTCCTGCGCTTTGGAACTGAGATAGGCATTGGCAGCGGCTATCGTCTTCCCCGGTTGCAGGCGTGCGACACCGGTGAGGTACTCATTAAACCGGCTTTGAGGATCTGCGAATACAGAAGGCTTGAGAGCAAGCGGCGTCCATAACTCGGCGGCATTGGGCCATGCGAAATCCGGACCCATAACTCCGATGACCTTGTACGCCTGCTGATCGAGCGTCAGGCTGCGTCCAAGAATTCCCGGGTCGGCTCCGAAACGTTCCTTCCACGCGCGGTCTGAGAGAACAACTTCATGTTCGGCCCCCGGCACATCTTCTTCAGGCTGGAACACGCGGCCGAGAGCCGGCCTCGCCTGGAAGACTTCGAAATAGCGCGAAGAAACACGCGCAGCGGGAACTTGTTCGGGTTCGCGGGAATCTCCGCTGAGGTTGTAGTTGCGTGTTGCCATGACAGCCGCGGAGGAGAATGTGTCGGTGCCGTGCAAGGCGTCGGCGAAGTCCGGCGCAGAAATTGGAATATTTGTAAGATCAGCGTTGTTGGCACTCAGATAGCGGGCGCGCAGGGCGACAATGCCGGATGCGCGTGGAATGCCGCTTGGATTAAGCAGCACAGCATTCATGACGCTGAAGATTGCAGTGTTCGCTCCGATGCCGAGAGCCAGCGTGAGGACCGCAGTAATAGCGAAGCCCGGCGAGTGGCGTAATTGACGCAGTACGTGACGAAGGTCCTGGGCAATGGAATGCATGAGTCTCCTATTCGCTCCTGAGTGCTTGCATTGGATCGATGGAAGCGGCACGGCGCGCGGGCAACAAAGTCGCGAGGAGTGCAACGGTGAGGATGATGATGCCCACGACGACGAAGGTGATGAAGTCGTGCGCGGGCACTCCGTAGAGAAAGCTCTTGAGCCAGCGTGCAGCAATCAGGGAGACGACCCACCCGGCGGCGAGACCGTAGAGTGCCATGGCCACGCCCTGCCGCAGGAAGCGCTGCAGCACCTGCTGACGCGTCGCGCCGAGTGCCATGCGGATTCCGATCTCGCGAACGCGCTGGCTGACGACGTAGGCGAGCACGCCCTGCACTCCGACCGCGGCGAGAACAAGCGCAAGCATGCCAAACGACATTGCGAGGTTCAGCGCAAGCTTGCGCGTCTTCAGTGAATCATTGACGCTCTGTTCGTACTGCTCCAGATGGTCGATTGCATAGGTTGGCGCTTCCTGCTTGACGGCTTCGCGGATGGCGCGCTCAAGCGAAGCCTGCGGCAGTGAGGAACGTACCGCGAACTGACCGGCAATGCCGATCATGAAGTGGCTCATCGGCGATGTCAGCGGCAGTTGCCGGTAAGAAATGAAGCCGAAAGGTCCGCCGGGATTACTGACCTGGGACTCCACCGTAGTTCCGACTACGCCGACGATGGTGAAGGCCGGCAGCCCGGGCTCCGGGTCGGCGAGGAATTGCTGGCCGATTGGATTCTTTCCAGGAAAGTATCTATTGGCGAATGTCTCGTTGACCACGATGACAGGCGCGGCGGCGAGTGTGTCTTCGCGCGTGAGGCCGCGGCCACGAATGATCGGGATTGACATCGTCTTGAAATAGTCAGGGCTGACGGCTGCATACTCAATGCGGTCTTGCTTGTTCTCAGGACGCCCAACCATCTTGAAGCTGCCGTTGACGTGCATTGTGAAGTTAGAGATTGGCAGCGACGTGACCAGGCCGGCGGACTGGATGCCGGGCGTGTGCTGCAGCCGCTGTATCAACTGGTCGTAGGTGTCCTCCTGGGCTCCCACGGGAGCATTGCCGGACTGAGGCCACAGGAGAAACGTGGAGACATTGTGCGAGTCGAAGCCCAGCGGCACATGCTCAAGCGACTTCAGCGTACGAAAGAAGAGGCCGCCGGCCACAAGCAGAGCAAACGTGAGGGCGACTTCGCCGGCGACCAATACGCTGGTCAGCTTGCTGCGACGGGTGACGGAATATGACCCCGCTCCACTTTGTTGCAACGATGCGGAAGGCGCGGTCTTCATAAGACGGATAGCGGGGGCGAGCCCCGCAGCCACTCCGCAGAGGATCGCGATTACGAAGCAAACCGTGAACGTCGGAAGATCGAGCGCAATCTCTTGAAAGCGTGGATAGCCGGAGTAGGTGCGCCGGATGAAGCGAAGTATGACGGCGGCGAGCCCGAGACCCAGTCCTCCGCCGAGCAGCGACAGCATCACGCTTTCGACGAGAATCTGCTGAAGAATGCGGGCTCTGCTGGCGCCGAGCGCGGAACGCAGAGACATTTCCCCGTCGCGACTGGTGGCGCGCGCAATCTGAAGATTTGCGATGTTGACGCAGGCAATGAGCAGCAGAATGAAACAGCCGGCCAGCATCGCGAGAAGTGCAGGCCGCTGGTCTCCAACGACGGTGTTGAGATAGGGGAAGAGCCAGAAGTGCGTGCTGGCATTGTCGGCGTTCAGATCGTGCGAGCCGCGCACCAGTGCTTCGCCCTGAGCCGTGGCAGATGCTTGCGTCACGCCGGGCTTAAGACGCCCAAGCACCTGGATGAACGAAAAGCCGCGCGACGTCTTCGCATTATCGGTCAGAGCGATGGTCGTCCATACCGACTGGTCGCTAATGCCGACGGGAAATTGAAACGATGCGGGCATGACCCCGACGACTGTGTACAGACGGTCTCGAATTTTGACGCTGTGACCGATAACGGAACGGTCAGCGTGCATGTTCTTACGCCAGAACTCATCGCTCAATACCGCAGCATTGTTGTTCTCATCGGCAGCGATGAAAGTGCGGCCGAGGGCGGGCTTCACGCCAAGGGCGTCAAAGAAATTTGCCGTCGTCTCGACATCGAGGACAACATCGTTCCCGTCCGGCGTTGATGCGGCCGTCGGCAACTCGGTATAGGCGACGAGGTCAGCGAACGCGGGCAGGTCGTGCTTGAGAGACAAGTAGTTCGGCCAGGACAATTCCTGGCCGGGATTTGCTGAGTCCGACACGCCGACCAACATTAGCTGGCCGGCGTTTTTGAACGCCAGCGGACGCACCAGGACAGATTCCACTACAGCCAGCATTGCCGTCGTCGCTCCCAAGCCGAGCGCAAGCGTCAATGCTGACGTGATAGCGAAGCCGGGTGCTTTGCGCAACTGACGAAGCGCGTAGCGAATGTCCTGAACCAGATTTTGCATTTCGCCCTTCACCCGAAATGTGTAACTGCGTTGGTTACATATTGCTGTCTACAGCCGGACCTCTGCCATCTGCTTGCGCAGTTCTTCTTCGCTCACTACCTTGCCGTCGAAGAGGTGAACTTCACGCTCAGCATGTTTGGCGAAGCGCGGATCGTGCGTCACCATGCAGATGGTTGCTCCGTCGGAGTGCAGGGCCTCGAGCAGTTCCATCACGGCTTCACCATTGCGCGAGTCCAGGTTTCCGGTCGGCTCATCCGCCAGCAAAATAGAGGGCGAACCGGCGAGTGCGCGGGCTACGGCGACGCGCTGCTGCTGACCACCTGACAGCTGTGACGGATAGTGGCGCATGCGGTGTGCCATGGCGACGCGCTCGAGCGATTCCTGCACGCGGCGCTTGCGCTCAGGCGCGGTCATGCCGGGGCGATAGGTGAGCGGCAGCTCGACGTTTTCGTACACGGTGAGATCGCCGATCAGGTTGAAACTCTGGAAGATGAAGCCGATTTCCTGGTTGCGGATGCGCGAGCGCTCAGCAAAGTTCAGGTTCTCGACCGGCTTGCCGTTGAGCTGATACTTGCCGCCGCTCGGTGTATCGAGCAGGCCGATGATCGAGAGCAAAGTAGACTTGCCGCAGCCGGACGGGCCGGACATGGCTACATACTCCCCTCGGGCGATGCTGAGGTGAATGCCCGACAACGCGTGTGTTTCGATCTCGTCGGTGTAGAAGACCTTGGTCAGGCCTTCGATGTCAATCAGGTTTTCTCTCGGCGTCTGCGCCATGATCGGTTCCCTTTCGGTTGTGGATATTGATGAATACGTCGTAGCCATTGGAATCTCCAGATCTTGTTGGGTGCGGGTTACTCGAGTCGCACGCGGTCCACATTGTCCCAGCGAGACATATCGCTGAGGATGACGGTGTCTCCGGGATTGAGTCCCTCGATGACCTGGATTGCGTTCACCGAGGCGCGTCCGACCTTGACCGGCACGCGGATTGCGCCCTTGCCATCTGGATCAACGCGGAACAGCGAGATGGTTGAGTTCTCGTTGCCAAACGCAGGGCGGCCAACGTAGAGCACATTGGTCATGCGTTCAAGATCAATGGTGCCGTCTACGCTCAGGTCTGGCCGCGCGCCCTGCGGCAGGGCGCCGTTGAGTTGTACGTCAACCGTGACGGTTCCGTTCTGTACGGCCGGGTCGATTCTCGTAACGTTGCCCTCAATTACGCCGTTGTGAGTGTCAATCGATGACGGCTGGCCGATCTGGATGTCGCGGGCCTGCGTTTCTGGAATCTTCAGTTCGGCCTTTAACTGGTCGGGCTGCACGACTTTGGCGAGCGTTGTGCCGGAAGCGACATTCTGGCCCACCTGCAGTGGAAGGTCGACCAGCACGCCTGAGATTCCAGCGCGGACAGTGAGCGCGCTCAGCTGGCGCTGCTTCAACGCGAGGATGGCCCGAGCCTGGTCAATCTTGGTCTGCTCGACAGCAAGTTGCGATGTGATCACTTTCTCGTTCATCGTGAGGCGTTCGCCCTCGATGCCGTTCCGTGTGGTCAGTTCATCCGCTTTGCTTTTTGAGGCGGAATACGTGAGGCCGCTGATGACGCCGAGATCATAGAGCGCCTTGTCGGTGCTGGCCTGACGTTGTGCCTGCTGATAGTCGGAGCCGACAGTGGCCGCACCGGCCTTCTGCGTCATCAACGTGCTTTGCAACTGGACTCTCGCGTTTTGATAGCCGGCTTCCGCGGCTTTCAGCGCGAGTTCAGCGTCTTGTGCTTCCTGCGTCACTTGTGGATTGGCAAGGTCTACCAGGATGGTGTCTGGCTTTACTTGCGTGCCGGGCAGCACGTGGATGCGCAGAACGGTTGCCTCTGTTTCGGCGGGAATAAGACGGAGCCTGTCTTCACGGGGAACCAGAGTGCCGAGGCCGCGAACCTGGCGAACGAGTGGGCCTCGTTTGACGGTGTCTCTCCAAATAGCTGAACTCTCGACAGAGGGAGCTGCGGGCTTAAGTCTGAGTACTAAGGCGCCGGCGACCCCCACGGCGATGATCGTAAGAACTACAATTACCGCAAGGCGGCGTTGGCGTTTGCGTTTGATGTCTGGCCGGGCGATATCCACGACCTTTCATACGCACTTGGCGAACCAATCGTTCTCTAAGCGGTATGTAAAGACAGGGAAAGACTTAGTTGCGGTTTAGGAGGGCAGAACGCAATGGCCTTGTCCGATAGCCGAACGAGTTGTCCGTTTTCGGACAGTGAATTATGCGCGTTCTTTTAAAAGCACGCACGGGGCGTGAAATCGTTGTCCGGACTCGAAACCTTTTTCGCCGCGCGGACGTCTGTCAATGTAGCGTAACCGTCTCCCTGTCTGCGGTTTAGTCATCGCAGCAACCTGGAAGTGAAGACCCTCTGAAAGTGCTCATGGCTACTGTAGAAACACAGACGGCTTTACCACCGTCGTATATACCGAAGGAAGAACCGCCACCAGAGAAAAAGGGTGGATGGAAGAGCGTTTTGTACACGGTTCTTGTCGTCATTCTTGTGGTTGCTGGCTGGTACCTGTACCGGTCGAATACCGCCAAAAAAGAAAAGGCCGCACAGGCCCTGGCAGCTCGCGCTGCCAACAGGCCCGTTCCCGTGCAAGCGCTCGCTGTGCAGCAGCGGACGGTTCCAATTTATTTGACCGGGCTGGGGAATGTGACCGCATACAACACGGTGACAGTGAGGTCTCGTGTCGATGGGCAGTTGATGTCGGTTCCCGTGCGTGAGGGGGATGAGGTGAAGCAGGGCCAGTTGCTGGCACTCATCGATCCGCGGCCCTTCCAGGCACAACTCGATAAGGACATCGGACAGCTTGCCAAAGACAAGGCGAGTTTGGTGAATGCGCAGGCGGAGGCCGCCCGTTACAAGGCGCTGTATGACCAGGGCGTAGTTTCGCGCGAGCAGATGGACTTGCAAGTGTCCAATGCCGGCAACTTCGAAGGTGCGGTGCAATCCGATCAGGCAGCCATCGAAAACGACCGGGTGCAACTTGCCTATACGCGAATCGGGTCTCCGATTAGCGGGCGCATCGGCCTTCGCCTGGTAGACCCCGGCAACATCGTTCACGCTGCCGATACCACCGGCATGCTGGTGGTGACGCAATTGCAGCCGATCGCCGTCCTCTTCACGTTGCCTGAAGATCAGTTGTCAAGAGTGATGAAGTTGATGAACCGGCCTGGAGGCCTGGCCGCGGACGCGTATGACCGTACGGATACCCAGAAAATCGCGACCGGCAAGTTGCTGACGGTCGACAACCAGATCGACACGACGACCGGCACGGCGAAATTGAAGGCGGTGTTTGCCAACCAGGATGAGTCGCTGTTTCCGAACCAGTTCGTAAATGTGCGACTGGTCCTCGAGATGAGGCCGAACGCGATTGTCGCTCCCGCGGCGGCGTTGCAACATGGCACAAACGGTGACTTCATGTTTGTGGTGCAGCCGGACAACACAGTGCGAATTCAGCTAGTGAAGGTCGACCTGACAGAGGGATCGAATCTGATCATCGGTAGCGGATTAAAGGGCGGCGATCTGGTTGTCGTCGACGGCGCGGAGAAATTGAAGGACAAGGCGAAGGTTGAGGTGCATGCGGCCACACCGAATGCACGCGGCAATAGCGGTCTGAATCAGTTAGCGCCGAACCAGGATCAGAGTGGCAAGGATCTGAGCAGCAACAGTCGCGGACAGAACCCCAGCTCGAGCAATGGGCCGGGCGTGTACCCGAGCTCCACGCCACCGGTGAATGGCGCCACGCAACAGCGCGATAACTCGCGGGCGCATCCGCAGCCTGCCGGTAGTCCGAAGTGAATCCATCGCGGATATTCATTCTTCGTCCGGTCGCGACCTCACTGTTGATGGTCGCGATTTTGCTGGCAGGCTTGTTCGCCTATCAGCAGTTGCCTGTTTCGGCACTGCCCGAAGTCGACTACCCAACGATTCGGATTACGACGTTCTACCCGGGTGCAAGCCCGGATGTGATGGCGTCTGCCGTGACATCACCGCTGGAGCGGCAGTTCGGCGAGATGCCGGGGCTGCAGCAGATGACGTCAACCAGTTCTGCTGGCGGATCGGTGATCACGCT
>DATMOZ010000029.1:0-2445 GCA_035567995.1 Acidobacteriaceae bacterium | reverse complement strand
CAGACCCCCGCGGGCGAGGGCTCCCGCGCCGCACAAGAAACAATCGTTTCCTCGAAAGAGGCGAAGCAACTTTTTCGCTCGGTGGACGAGATCCTGCAGTTTGCCAGCCAGGACACGGGCCTGCCGATCAAACACAAGGTGAAGCGCAGGCTGGCTAAGCGCGACGAGGTGCAAGCCTACATCCAGAAGAGCATGAAGGAGGACAAGGACGCGAAGCGACTGGAGAGGTCGTCGGCGGTGCTGAAGAAGTTCGGGTTGCTGCCGCGGAATTTCGACTTGTCTGGATTTCTCGTGACCATGCTGCGGGAGCAGGTGGCGGGATACTACGATGTCAAAACAAAAACTGTGAATCTGCTGAACTGGGTGGACGTAGAGCAGCAGAAGCCGGTGCTGGCGCACGAACTGACGCACGCGCTCCAGGACCAGTCGTTCGGCATCGAGAAATGGATGAAGGGATCGACGGAAGATACTGATAATAAAAAGAATGATCCAAGTGCCAGCGACATCGAAAACGACGAGGAAAGCGGCGCGCGGCAGGCGATAGTTGAGGGACAGGCGATGGTTGTGCTGCTGGACTATTCACTGGTGCCAACCGGGAAGACGCTGCAGGAATCGCCGCAGATTGTCGAAACGCTCAAGCAGGAAATGCTGGTGGGATCGGCGGATTCTCCGGCGTTTCGTGATGCTCCGATCTTTTTGAAAGAGACGCTGACATTCCCGTATCGCTACGGACTGGATTTTACCAGCGCTCTGCTGAAGGCCGGCGGGAAGGAACTGGCGTATGCGGGCGCGTTCAAGAACCCGCCGAAGACGACTCGTGAAATCATGGAGCCCCAGACGTATCTTGCCCACGAGAAGCTGGAGCCGATGAAGATGATCGACATGGAGAAAGATTTCAAAGGCTACGATCCTTTCGATATTGGCGCGATGGGAGAGTTTGACGTTGACGTTTTGGTTGAGCAGTACGCGGGCCGGGACGAGGCTGCAGCCATCTACCCGGAGTGGCGCGGCGGGTACTATTTCGCCGGCCGGCCGAAAGGAGACAAAGCGGCGCCGATCGGAGTGCTGTACGTTTCCCGCTGGTCGAGCGCGGCGAAAGCGGCGGAGTTCGCGGCAGTGTATGCGAAATCGCTGACCCAGCGGTATCAGAAGCGGCAAGCTCTTGGTGCGGATGGCAAAATTGCGGACAATGCGCCGCCGGTCGATTCCTGGCGGACGTTGCGTGGACGACATGCCTGGATGACGGAAGAAGGAGTTGTAGTGATTGAAGTCCGGGATGACGAGATACTTATCAGCGAAAGTCTGGACGACGAGACGACGAAGCGGGTAGAAGGGGACTTCTGGCCGCAAGAAAAGGCCGTGACCGGCAAGCCATGAGTTTCTGTCTTGTATAATCGGCAGTTCCGCAGTCATTTCACTAACGTCTAGCCCAACCCACTCAGGAGCGCAATTGCAGCAGGCAGAGATTGGCATTATCGGCGGCAGCGGTCTGTACCACATGCCGGGTTTCAGCGACCCGCGCGAGGTGCGGCAGCAGACTCCGTTTGGAGATCCTTCGGATGCATACGTTCTGGGGACGCTTGAGGGTCGCGAGGTGGCATTTCTCGCGCGCCATGCGCGCGGGCACAAACTTCTGCCGAGCGAACTGAATTTCCGGGCAAACATTTACGGCTTTAAGCAGTTGGGAGTTGAGCGCATTGTTTCAGTTTCGGCCGTCGGCTCGCTGAAGGAAGAGCACAAGCCGCTTGATTTCGTGATCCCGACCCAGTTTTACGACCGCACCCGGCATCGCGTGGACACTTTCTTCGGCGACGGCATTGTGGCGCACATTGGATTTGGCGATCCGGTTTGCGGCGAAATGACGAAGGTGGTGCGCGGCGCATGCAAGGCCGCGGGCGTAACCGGGACGCTGGGCGGTACTTACATCTGCATGGAGGGCCCCCAGTTTTCCACCAGGGCCGAGTCGAACGTGTATCGCAGTTGGGGCGCCGACGTGATCGGCATGACCAACCTGCAGGAAGCGAAACTCGCGCGCGAGGCGGAGATCTGTTACGTCACGATCGCCATGGTGACCGATTATGACTGCTGGCATCCGCATCATGATTCGGTGACGGTGGAGCAGATTGTTTCGGTTCTGGTAAAGAACGCCGAGAACGCCGCGAAGGTCGTGAAGGCGACGGTTTCGGGGATGCCAAAGACGCGCTCCTGTAAGTGCGGGTCGGCGTTGGCGCATGCCATCCTGACCGATCCGGCCAAGATTCCGGCGGCAACAAAAGAGAAGCTGAAGTTGATATTGGGAAAGTATTTGAAGTAAACGTTGGAGAGACGGGCGCCCTCGCCCGTCCAGCACTGTGACGGCCGGGCGGGGACGCCCGGCTCTCCACTAAGAACCTTACGGAGACTCATGAGCGTTCTAGTAGTTGGTTCGGTTGCCTTTGACACGAT
>DATMOZ010000028.1:0-13568 GCA_035567995.1 Acidobacteriaceae bacterium | reverse complement strand
TTTGTCATAGCTCATGCTAGGGACGGCGCAAAACAATAGTCAAGAAATTGCTTAAGCGGTTATCGTGGAATGAACTTCGTGCAATTAGAAACCAATGCCTAGTTGGGATCCCACACAATATGCGCGGTTTGCCGCCGAACGGGCACGCCCTTGCCTCGATCTGATCACTGCCATCACGGTCGAACCGCCGCAACGCATCGCAGATCTTGGCTGCGGCCCAGGAAATTCTACGGCCATGCTGGCCAAGCGTTGGCCCGCCGCGGAGATTCTCGGACTGGATACTTCGGCTGAAATGCTTGAAGTAGCCCGTGCTACTCAGCTGCAGGCGAAATTCGAGCAGACAGATATTTCGGAATGGGCAGCACAGCGGGGTGAATGGGACATTGTTTTTTCCAATGCCGCACTGCAGTGGGTACCCCATCATGATGCAGTGTTTTCGAAGTTAGTGCAGCGGGTCCGAAAGGGCGGAGCGCTTGCAGTTCAGATGCCGGCAGACATGCAGGCACCGGCGCACGTCGTCGCGCGAGAAATGGCGGCATCCGCCGAATGGCGGACGCAGTTCGCCGCCCCTCCACGTGGATGGCATGTGCATTCGGCTGACTTCTACTACGACGTATTATCGCCGCACGCACAGCGGGTCGACCTCTGGACGACCGACTACTTCCACGCGCTGCCGTCAGTCGAAGAGATTGCAGAGTGGTATCGCGGCAGCGGCCTGCGGCCATACCTCGACGCGCTGAAAACGCTCAGCGCCCGCAATAAATTTCTCGGTCAATACACCAATCGACTACGTGACGTTTATCCGGCGCGCCCAGACGGCCGGGTGCTGCTTCCGTTCAAGCGCATCTTCGTTGTCGCTTACCGCTGACGACTCACTGGCCTGCGCTAGGTGATCTCAAGGATATTTTTCTCAACGGCCGCAATCTCCAGCGCGCGTGTCGCAAGTTTCTTCGCAATCGCGAAGAATTCAGCACCGTTTTTGGAAGCTTCGCCGCCGAGCGCAGCGGGCAGGCCTGTATCGCCGCCCTGACGAATCTCCGGCACCAATTCGACCGAGCCGAGAAAGGGCACGCCGAATCGCTGAGCCGTACGCTCCGCGCCGCCCTTGGAGAAAATATCGATCTCGTGCTGGCAGTGGGGGCAGGTGAAGTGGCTCATATTCTCAACAATCCCGAGGATCTCGACGTTCACCTGGTGGAACATCTCGAGCGCCTTGCGAGCGTCCTCGAGAGCCACATCGGACGGCGTCGAGACGACAATAGCGCCGGTCAGCGGCACCGTCTGGAACAGTGAGATAACAACATCGCCCGTGCCCGGCGGCAAATCAACCAGCAGAAAATCCAGTTCACCCCACTCCACCTGGCCCAGAAATTGACGGATGATCTGGTGCAGCATCGGCCCGCGCATCACCATTGGCTTGTCGCCCGGCGAAATGAAGCCCACCGAGATCACCTTGACCCCGTGCGCTTCGAGCGGCTCAATACGGTTCTCGCCGACCATGCGCGGCTGCCGGCTGACGCCCATCATCAGTGGAATATTCGGACCGTACACATCCGCGTCGATCAACCCGACCTTATAGCCAGTTTTCGCGAGCGCTACTGCAAGGTTCACAGCCAGCGTGGTTTTGCCGACTCCGCCTTTTCCCGAACCGATAGCGACAATAGCTTTCACTCCAGGCAATGCCTGGGGACCCTGCTGCGCTGCTGCTCCGTGTGCCATATCTTCCTGTTCCGATCTCGCCCGTTGAATAAATAAATTACGCGCTTACAATTGCCCGCTTGCGTTCCGCCTCAACCTTGCGCTGCTCGCGTCTGCGTCCTGCATCTTCGTAGCGGCGAATCTCCTTCGCGGTCTCCGGTTCAACCGCTGGAACGGGAACGCGGCGGCCATTCGCATCAACCGCTACGAATGTCAGATACGCCGAGGCGACGTGCCTGCTGGTCGCTGCAATCGCGTTCTCGACCCATACCTTCACCCCGATTTCCATCGACGTGTTGAACGCACGGTTCACACTCGATTTCAAAATAACGACGTCGCCGACATGCACCGGTCCGATGAAGTCGATGTGCTCCATCGAAGCAGTAACCACATGGCTGCGGGCATGACGGAATGCCGCAAGCGCCGCCACCAGATCGATGAAATGCAACAGGCGCCCGCCGAGTAAATTGCCGAGAGTATTGGTATCGTTCGGCAGCACAAGCTCGGTCATTTCTGATTGCGACTCAGCGACCTTGCGCGAGGTCAGGTGTGTTGCTTGGCTCATCTTTCAATTCTACGGTCGCGGGTGAGAACGCGCATTTCGCCGTCGCGCTCGCCTACAATAAAGCACATGGATAAGGTTGCCATGCTAACTGAAATTCTCGCCCAGAACCCTGACGATGCATTTGCGCGTTATGGCCTGGCGATGGAAAAGGCGAGTGCCAACGACATTACTGGAGCGCTTGAGAATTTCGACCTATTGATCGCGAAGCACCCTGATTACACCGCCGGCTACCACATGGCCGCGCAAACACTGGCAAAGGCCGGTCGCAACGAAGAAGCACGGCAGCGTCTCCTCGGCGGGATCGAATCGGCACGTCGCACCGGCAACAGTCATGCTCAACGTGAAATGCAAGCCCTGCTCGATGACATCGAATTAGGCATCTGAACGCCATCTTTCGTCTCGCCAAATCGGATTATTTTCCGCTGCATTCAACCCGCCGCTCGCGGGCATAATAAACGCTGCATGAAGATTCCTCTCTTCCCTCTCGACGTCGTGCTCTTCCCGGCTGCGGTGCTGCCATTGCACATCTTTGAGCAGCGATATCGCGAAATGGTTGTGGAGTGCATCGCCGAGAAGAAGTGTTTTGGCGTCGTCCGCGCGGTGCGCGAAGGGATTTCCGTCATCGGATGCACCGCAGAGATTGTGCGTGAACTCGAGCGTTATCCCGACGGCCGTCTCGATATCCTGTGCCACGGCCGGCAGCCCTTTGAGATCGAACTGCTCGACAGTTCGCGCACGTTCCTGCAGGCGGAGGTGGACCTGGTCGAGCATGACGGCATCGCCGCCACGCGCAAGTCGCGCGAGCAATGCGCCGCGCTGCACTTTGAAATGCTGGAACTGCTGGGCGAAGAGCTGAGCACCTTCCCCCCACTCGATCTCGACGGCGCTGTGTCCTTCGCACTCTCGAACGCGCTGCCGGCCGACCTTGATTTCAAGCAGGAACTGCTGGGGATCCGCAGCGATAAGGAGCGGACGGCGCGCCTGATCGATTTCTACCACTCTGTGCTGCCGAAATTGCGCAACGGGCGCGCTGCATCCGCAGCAGTACGCAACGGACACGTGATGTAGTCAAAACCGGCGCATCGCACGCATGCGCTGCCGCATCAAATCTTCGAGCCTGACGCCTATACTCAACGCAAGCCGTATGCGTAACGCTCACTTTTTCTAGGAGCATGAATGTCCGTAACGACGTCTGCAATGCCTCGTGTGTCACCAAGCCGCCTGCCAGAAACATTGGGCGAGCTTAGGAAATCGAAGGAATATTCAGAAAAGCGAATGCGCACGCGCGGCGTCAAAGACGAGCTCCGCGAGAACTTGATCGCCCGCCTGCGCGCCGGCGGCCCCCTCTTCCCCGGCATCGTCGGGTACGAAGACACCGTCGTTCCGCAGATCGCCAATGCGCTGTTGTCGAAGCACAACTTCATCCTGCTCGGATTGCGCGGACAGGCAAAAAGCCGCATCCTGCGCGCTCTCACTTCGCTGCTCGACGTACACACTCCATACATCGCGGGGTGCGAAATCCGTGACAATCCCTACGCCCCCATCTGTCGCCGCTGCAAAGATCTGGTTGTCGAGAAGGCCGACGCCACGCCTATCGGCTGGCTTTCGCAAGAGGAGCGTTATGTTGAGAAGCTTGCAACGCCAGATGTCACGATCGCTGATCTGATCGGCGACCTCGACCCCATCAAAGCAGCGCGCGGCGGGCAGGAACTGTCCAGCGAGCTGACAATGCACTACGGCTTGTTGCCGCGCGCGAATCGCGGCATCTTCGCCATAAATGAGCTTCCTGATCTCGCGGGCAAAATCCAGGTCGCGCTATTCAACATCATGCAGGAGGGAGACGTACAGGTGAAGGGTTACCCAGTGCGCCTCGAACTCGATGTCGCGCTCGTCTTCTCCGCCAATCCAGAGGATTACACCGCCCGCGGCAAAATCGTTACTCCGCTCAAAGACAGAATCGGCTCCGAGATTCGCACGCACTACCCTGAAACACTGGAAGAAGGCATCGCCATCACATCGCAGGAGAGCTGGAGCGATCGCGGCTTTCTGCCCACTGAGGTGCCAGGCTTCATCCGCGAAATAGTCGAACAGGTCGCCTTTGCCGCACGTGTCGAAAAGAAGGTCGACAAGCGCTCCGGCGTCTCGCAGCGCCTTCCCATCGCCACAATGGAACTCGTCATCTCAAACGCGGAACGCCGTGCCGTCGCGCATGAAGAAGAAATCGCCGTCCCACGCGTCGGCGATATTTTTGCTGCGCTGCCTGGAATCACCGGCAAGGTGGAACTGGAATACGAAGGCGAGATGCGCGGGGCAGACACCGTGGTCCGCGAACTCGTCACCACCGCCATTGCCACGATCTTCGACAAATACTTTTCCGACACCAACACGCAGCAGATCGAGCAATGGTTCAACCTGGGTGGCACGGTCAAGGTTGACGACACCGAATCCTCCGCGAACTCGCTCGCTTCCTTGAGCGAAATACAAGGCCTGCTCGACAAGCTCTCCCCGCTGAACATCAACGCCAAGGATGCGCCAGAGATGGTCGTCTCCGCCGCCGAATTTCTGCTGGAGGGCATGGTCGCCCATCGCCGCATCAGCCGCAACGAAGAGCGCACTTTCTCCGCTCCTGAGCGCGCCCGCAATCGCGCCGAGAAAAATGTTGCGATGGAGCGAGAACGCCGCGATGCGGAATTGGATGACTGGTCAACAAAAAAGAGCCGCCGCGGATTCAACTAGGACCCTATGAAGCGCGTCCGCTACACAAAATATTCCGGAGATCTCGCATCGGAGCTCGCGCTCGATGACCTGATGCAGGCGTTGTCGGACTATCTACTGGACTCCGGCTTCCGCTCACCCTACGATCGCTTTCAGGAACTCGACGGCGAGCACTCTCTCGACAATCTGCGCGAAGCCTTGCGGCAGGCCCTCGAAGCAGGCGACCTGTTCGACGAGGAGACGCAGCAGAAGCTCGACCAGATGGCACAGGATGGCGCCCTGGACGATCTGATCGACCAGCTGATCGACCGCATGGAGCAGGAAAACTACATCTCCATCGACGGGCCTGAGGATCCTTCGCGCATGGCCACGTCGCGTGGGCAGGTTGGCAACGCCGACCAAAATATCAACGCACGCTTCGAAGTCACCGAGAAGAGCCTCGATTTCCTCGGATACAAAACGCTGAGCGAGCTACTGGGCGCCATGGGCAGGTCCTCGCTCGGCCGCCACGACACCCACTCCCTCGCCACCGGAATAGAAACCAGCGGTGCATCGAAGCCCTATGAATTCGGCGACGTCCTCAACCTTGACGTTAACGCCACCCTCTCTTCCGCCATCCAGCGCGAAGGCACCGGGCTGCCCCTCAATATTGAGTACAGCGACCTGCAGGTACATCAGTGCGATTACGAGTCCAGTTGCGCGACGGTGGTGTTGCTTGACTGCTCGCATTCCATGATTCTGTACGGCGAAGACCGCTTCACTCCGGCTAAGCGCGTCGCCATGGCGCTCGCGCATCTGGTGCGCACCCAGTATCCCGGCGACTCGCTCTCACTCGTGCTGTTTCACGACTCCGCGGAAGAGATGCCGCTCTCGCAGCTCGCGCGCGCCAAGGTCGGCCCGTATTACACCAACACCCGCGAAGGCCTGCGTGTGGCGCAGCGGATTCTTCAGCGCCAGCGCAAAGACATGAAACAGATCGTCATGATCACCGACGGCAAGCCCTCTGCGCTGACGCTCCCCGACGGACGCATTTACAAGAACGCCTTCGGCCTCGATCCGCTGGTGGTTTCAGAAACGCTCGAGGAAGTCGCGCGCTGCAAACGTGCCGGCATCCTGATCAATACCTTTATGCTTGCCTCAGACTTCGGCCTGGTCCAGTTCGTGCAACAGGTCACCCGCATGTGCCGCGGTAAGGCCTACTTCACTACGCCCGATACTCTGGGCGAATATCTGCTCATGGACTACATGGCTCGGCGGATGAAGACCATCCACTAAGCCCGCAGTGCCGCATCTAACGCACAAGTGCGGCCTTCGCGGCCTCTTGGGTCGTTGCCGGCTGACGCAATCTGTCACGCAGGCTGTCTGCGATTTCTCGTATCGTCTGCAAGCGCGCCGCAATCGCCGGAGTTATGCCCGTCTCCCTCATCGCAAGCTCCGACTGCAGGACAAGGCCTGTCACTGCTGAGTTCAGCTCGCTCTCGACCAGAGTAGCCGCCGCCCGGATGGCCAGCATCTGCTCCTGGTCGCGGCGCGCAAGCGCAGCGCGTACTTCGCGCGTGATGCGCGCGCAGCCGCAGATCGCAAAGTTGATCTCGATCGGCACAGCAAGGCTCGCCTGCCGCCAAAGCACATCCGTGGCCACAGCATCTGCCAATGCCAGGTTCTCGTCGAGGATGACCACGGCATACTCCTCACGACGCAGCGCAGCCAGGCCTGCGCGGCGATCCGGCACTGTATCCACATGCAACCCAAGCTGCTTCTCCATCGCCTGTGCGCACTCCGCCGCGCCAGGCACCCCTGTAATCAACAAAACCGAACGCATCATTTTTCTGTTCTCTCCTGTTTCCCCTTTTTCTGTTCTCTCCTGTTTCCCCTGAGGTTATGCGTACGTCTCGCTGATGCCATATTCCTTCAGCTTGCGATATAGCGTGGTCTTGCCGATGCCCAGCAGCTTCGCCGCCTTCAGCTTGTCGCCGTTCAAGTGCACGATTGCGTCGAGAATCGCCTGCTTCTCAAGCTCCGCAATCGTACGAACACCGCCAGGCCGCGCAGCGACCGCTGCTTCGGCCCGCTCTTCATGCACGACACGCTGATGCATTCTGAAGTCCTGCAACTGCGTTGGCAGATCGCCCATATGCAACATCGGCCCAGACGAGAGCGTGAATGCGCGCTCGATCGCGTTCTCAAGCTCACGCACGTTCCCGGGCCAGTCATAGTCCACCATCGTGCGCAACGCGTCGTCCGACAAGGTGTAGCTGGTGCCTGACTGCTTGGACACGCGTTCGATAAAGTGCGCCGCCAGCAACGGAATATCCTGTTTGCGCTCGCGCAGTGGCGGCACGCGCAGCGTGACTACGTTGAGACGGAAAAAAAGATCTTTGCGAAATTGCCCGCGCTCGACCATCTGCGCCAGATCGCGATTAGTCGCCGCCAGAATGCGCACATTGATCGGCACGCGATCTTCAGGCCGGTCAGAACTGCCGAGCGGACGAATCTCCTTCTGCTGCAGCGCCCGCAACAGCTTCGCCTGCAGATCCAGCGGTAGTTCGCTGATCTCGTCGAGAAAAATCGTTCCGCCGTCTGCCGCAGCCAACAGACCGGTCTTCGCCTTCACCGCACCAGGAAAAGCGCCCTTCACATACCCAAACAGTTCGCTCTCCACCATCGCCGGCAACAGCGACCCGCAATCCACCGGAATAAAGGGACGGGCCGCGTTCGGTCCGTTGGTGTGGATGGCTCGCGCCACCATCTCCTTTCCAGTGCCGCTCTCGCCGAGGATCAGCACCGGGTGCCCGGCAAACGCGACCTTCGAGAGGATGCGGTAGAGCCGGTCCATCTCAGGACTGCGCCCGACAATCGTGCCGAATCCCTGCTGCGTGCGCAGCCTGCCACGCAAACGCCGGGCCTCCGCGTCGAAATTGCGCCTCTCTGCAGCGCGCTCAAGCATCGCCGTCAACTCATCCATCGCAAACGGTTTGGTCAGGTAGTCGCTCGCGCCGATTCGCATCGCTTCCACAGCCGAGTTCACCGTCGCGAACGCCGTCATCACGACCACGACCGTGTCGGGGTAAAGGGATTTCACTTCTTCAAGCAGCGCCAGGCCGCCACCGCCGGGCAGCTTCAAATCGAGCAGCAGCACATCGATACTTTCGCCTTTCAAAACCGCTCGGGCCGTCGGCACGCTTTCCGCTACGTGCGTCTGGTGGCCAAGATTGCGCGCTATCTCCCGGCATGCGTTGCGCACCGAGCTATCGTCATCCACCACCAGCACATTAAGCTGGGCCGACTGCTCTCCCGGCGTGAGCCCCTCTTGCGAGTCGAACTGTGAAGCCAAGTCTGACGCTGGTGCAGGTACCTCGGTAACCACTCCCGCCATCGCTATTCTCCTCAGGCAATCGCCTAACGCGGCCAGTGCCGAAATCGGATTTTTCCGCTGGGACACACGAGGCCACTCCGCCGGAAAGCGAATGGTCGACGAAAATTCTTCCCATTTCGGTCGAGGATACGCGGCAGAGGTAGTCCCGAAAAAGTAGCAACTTCATAACTGTTAACCATCCACCAACGCCTCCTCCCGTTATGGAATGCGTTCCGTTCTGGGCACATAGCCAGCATCACTCCACTTGCAACCGAGACGCTGCTTCACATTCATTAACCGTACGGCGCCACTCCTCGCAGGGAACATGCACCGGCATCGTCCGAATAGAATGGCGACTGTGACCGACACATTTCTCCGCTCCGACTCTCGCGCACTCGATGCGATGCGCCCCGTCAAACTCACTCCCGGCTTCGTTCCCACCGCCGAAGGCTCTATCCTGATCGAACTCGGCCATACCCGCGTGCTCTGCAACGCCACCGTCGAACAAGGCGTCCCTGGGTGGATGCGCAACGGAGGCAAAGGCTGGGTGACGGCGGAATACGGCATGCTGCCCCGCGCGACGCTGACCCGTACCGCCCGCGAAAGCGAACGCGGTAAAGTGTCCGGCCGCACTCACGAAATTCAGCGACTGATCGGCCGGTCTCTCCGCGCCGTCGTAGATCGCCAGCTGCTCGGCGAGCGAACCATCATTCTCGATTGCGACGTGCTTCAGGCTGATGGCGGCACTCGCACCGCCGCCATCACGGGCGCGTGTGCCGCCCTCGCCATTGCACTCAGCAAGCTCGTCGCCGCCGGCACGATCAAGCAGTCCCCTCTTAAGCAATTAGTCGCGGCCACCAGCGTAGGCGTCGTCGAAAATACCGCATTGCTCGACCTCGCCTATGAAGAAGACTCCAACGCCGAAGTGGACATGAACGTCGTCATGACAGAAGACGGCGGTCTCGTGGAAGTGCAGGCCACAGCCGAGCGCACCGCATTTCCGCGCCCGCAACTCAATGCGATGCTCGACCTCGCAAGCGCTGGCGCTACGCAACTCTTCGCGGCACAGCGCGCCGTATTGCAGCAAACCAGCCGGTAGTTGTCAGCAAGAAGCGGATAGCACGAATGTCGTTACGCACTGACTGCTTCTCCGCTATGTCTATTGCCGCCTACTACCCGGCTGCTATCTCCTGCCCGCTTCGCCGCTGCTAAAATAGCCTCGCACACGCACATCGATTGATGAGGAGCACCATCATGAAAGTGAAAGTCACTCCAGGAAAACTGGAAGGTATGAAAGCCGTCGCCGATAAGCGCGGCGTCATCGCAGCTGCCGCTATGGACCAGCGCGGCTCGCTGAAAAAATCACTCGCCAAGGAAAAGGGCATCTCTGACGTTCCCGACTCCGCGCTTGAAGAATTCAAGCTGCTCGTCACCAAGGTGCTGACGCAGCATGCATCGGCGATCTTGCTTGATCCTGAATTCGGCCTGCCCGCAGCGAAGCATCGCAACGGCAAGGGCCTGCTGCTCGCATACGAAAAAACCGGCTACGACTCGAAGACGCCTGGCCGCCTTCCCGATCTTCTCGATCTGTGGAGCGTTCGTCGCCTGAAAGAAGCCGGGGCCGACTGCATCAAGATCTTGCTCTACTACTCGCCGTTCGAGAAGACACCAATCAACGACCTGAAGCATGCGTGGGTGGAGCGCATCGGCGATGAGTGCCGTACGCACGACATCCCGTTCTTCCTTGAATTCGTCGGCTATGACGTCGAGGGCGGAGACGAAAAATCCCTCGCCTATGCGAAAAAGAAGCCCGAGGTTGTTTCCGGCTCCATGGCCGAGTTCGGCAAAGAACGCTACGGTGTCGACGTGCTCAAGGTCGAAGTGCCGGTCGAGATGGCATTCGTCGCCGGTACCAGATCCTTCAAGGGCGAAGCAGCTTACACGCGCAAAGAAGCGCTGAAACATTTCCGCGACGCCGAGTCGATGACCCACAAGCCGTTCATCTACCTTTCGGCGGGCGTATCGAATCCAGTCTTCATTGAAACGCTTGAGCTGGCCGCCGAATCAGGCACCAAGTTCAACGGCGTCCTCTGCGGTCGCGCCACCTGGAAAGACGGCATCCCCGTATACGCGAAGCAGGGTGCGAAAGCGTTCGAAGAGTGGCTCAACACCACCGGCACCGAGAACATCTACAACGTCAACAAAGCGCTCGAGGCGGCCACACCGCTCAGCGCCAAGGTCGAAGGGTTCTAGCAGTTCAGACGGGGCCGGCAACGGAGCAACGCCGACAGTGGCGCTCCTCTTTTGCCGGCTCCCAATGAGAACCAGATGCCCACCCCAGAAGAAGAACGATTCGCCCGACTCCTCGCGCGCCTCACGCCCGCCCAGCGCCAGGCGTATCTGGAAAAACAGGCCAACGCCGCTCGCCTGCAGGAAATCGTAGACGCCATCGAAAGCGGCGAAGACGAGCCGGAAGCAGACGATCCCACCCGTACCGAGAAATAACCGGACTCGCGGCCCTCATCTCGATTTTTCCTGACTTGACACTATATCCGTTACGGATATAGTGTCTGCGGCATGTCAGAGAAACCGTCGCTATCGCCCGCTGTCTTCTCCATCCTGCTTGCTCTCGTCGACGGAGAGAAACACGGCTACGCCATCATGAAAGAGTCCGCCGCACAGGCTCCCTCCACCAAGATGGGACCCGGAACGCTATACGGCTCGCTCGACCGCATGGTCGCCGACGGCCTTGCAGAAGAAACCGGCACGACCGACGACGAGCGCCGTCGCTACTACCGCATCACACGCGCGGGTCGCGAGGCGCTCACCCAGGAAGCCACTCGCCTGAGGAGCGCACTTTCAGCGTTGCGGCGCAAAGGCGTCCGCCCTGAGGTGACGATATGAACCCTCTGCTCTGGAAACTGTACCGTGGCGCTCTGATCCTGTTGCCCGCGGCGTTCCGGCAGCAATATGCAGATCAAATTTTGCAAACCGCACGCGATGCTGCAATGGGTCACCCTGCCGCGCTGCTTTTCCCGTTCTCTCTCTTCTCTGACCTTGCGCTCACCGCGTGCCGGGAGAACGCCCGTATGCTCGGAAAACAAATCTCGCGTCACCCGTTTTTCTATCAAGCGCTCTGCCTTAGCATCGTCGCCTTTGTTCTTGCTTTCGGCGGATATGCCGTCATGCATCTGACGATCCGGCATTCCGCTAACCAGCCGCAACGGCAAATGGCAGACGACGCGGCGCGCATGTACTCAATCGCAGACCGGGTAACGGTAACCGGAGCTCCCCGCGTTGAACTCTCCCATTCCTTGGAGCCGTTCACCATCGCGTATGACGAAAACGGCAAGGTCATCAACTCTGATGCCGCGCTCAACGGCGTTGTGCCAGCGCCCCCAGCAGGAGTCTTCGCCTACGCGCGGCAGTACGGCAGCAACGAACTAACCTGGCAGCCACGCCGCGATGTCCGCCTCGCAATTGTTGTCCGCCACTTCACCGGCGCGCATTACAGCGGCTTCGTGCTGGTGGGACGCTCCCTGGCGACGGCGGAACAAGGCGAGATGATCGCCCGCTGGGCCGCGCTGCTGGGCTGGATCGCTATCGTCGTCCTGCTCACGCTTTCTGCATCCTTCTTCAGTTGGATGGAAGGGCGGCAGCGCACCGCCTAGCAATTACTCCCACTCAATCGTGCCCGGCGGCTTCGAGGTAACGTCGTAAACCACGCGATTGATCCCGCGAATCTCGTTCACAATGCGGCTTGAAATGCGCTTGAGCACCTCATACGGCAGCGGAACCCAGTCCGCCGTCATTCCATCTTCAGAATGAACCGCGCGAATTGCACACGTGTACGCGTACGTCCGCTGGTCTCCCATCACGCCGACAGACTTCACCGGCAACAGTACGGCAAAGGATTGCCATATCTCGCGGTACAGCCCCGCCAGCTTGATCTCGCTGACCACAATATCGTCTGCTTCCTGCAGAATCGCGATGCGCTCCGGTGTCACTTCGCCCAGGATGCGCACCGCAAGTCCCGGCCCCGGAAACGGTTGCCGATCGATGATTTCGTCAGGCATTCCCAGGTCACGGCCGATACGCCGCACTTCGTCTTTGAACAGATCGCGCAACGGTTCGAGCAGCTTCAGCTTCATATCAGCCGGCAGACCGCCCACATTGTGATGGCTCTTGATTGTCTGCGAAGGGCCCTTCACAGACGACGACTCAATTACGTCAGGGTACAGCGTTCCCTGCACCAGCCACGCGATTTCATGCTCGCCTTCCTCTTGCAAAATGCGCGCAGCCTCATCGTCGAACACAGAAATGAATTCATTGCCTATGATCTTGCGTTTCGTTTCCGGGTCGGTCACTCCGGCGAGTCGCGCCAGGAAGCGTTCACTGGCATCTACCGCAACCAGGTTCAGCTTCAGCTTGTCCCGCAGATTTTGCTGCACCTTCGCGAATTCATCCTTGCGCAGCACGCCGTTGTTCACAAAAACGCAGGTCAGCCGGTCGCCGATCGCGCGCGCGACCAGCACTGCCGCGACCGAGGAATCCACTCCGCCAGACAGTGCGCAGATCGCATGTCCGTCGCCCACCTTCGCGCGTATATCCGCCACCGTCGACTCAATAAAATGTTGCGGCGTCCAGTCCGGCTTCGCTTTGCAAATGTCGAAAACGAAGTTGCGCAGCAACTGCACTCCATCGCGCGTGTGGTTCACTTCCGGGTGAAACTGCACCGCATAAATCCTTCGCGACACGTCTTCCATCCCAGCAACGGCGTTCTCGGTCTGCGCCGTCTGCCTGAAGCCCGGCGCCAGTTCGAGTGTGTCGTCCCCGTGTGACTGCCACACCGGCAGCGTAGCCGGCATGTCCTTGAAAATCGCCGACTCTCTTGCGGAGACGGTCACCTCTGCAGCGCCATATTCGCGCTTGTCTGCCGATTTAATGCGGCCGCCCAGATGGTGCGTTATGAAATGCAGCCCGTAGCAGATGCCGAGAATGGGCAGCCCAAGCCGCAGCACAGCCGGATCGGCGGCCGGCGCGTCGGCGTCGTACACCGAACAAGGCCCACCTGAAAGGATGATTCCGATTGGGTTCGCGCGCTTGATTTCGTCGAGAGGCGCCGTGCATGGCAGAACGACAGAAAAAACATTCAGTTCGCGAATACGACGCGCAATCAGCTGCGTGTACTGCGAACCGAAATCGAGAATAACGATTGCTTGGGTGTCCACGATC
>DATMOZ010000027.1:0-2662 GCA_035567995.1 Acidobacteriaceae bacterium | reverse complement strand
GCGTCGTTCAGCTTCTTGGTCGAGCTCAACAGGCCTGTCGCGATGGAAAACACGCGGTCGGTCGCCGCGTTGATATCGGCATCTTCTGTCTGCTGACGCGCGACCTGCCGCTCACGTGAAACGTCAGAGACGATTTGATCGATGCGCTGCTCGCGGCCGACTGCGTCCCGGACGATCTCTTCCACTTTGTTGATAGCGATGTATATGCGACGCCGCCGCGCGAGGATTTTGTTGATCCACGCAGGGTCGCCGGCAGTCGATCCGTCAGCGAAGACCACTGCGCGGATCGCGACGTTGGCGCCCGTGCTGCTTGCGCCGATCCTTCCTGGAATGGGCTTGCTTCCCGCCGTTCCCGGCTGCAGCGGCTGGTCTTGAGGGTAGTTTGCCGCCGTATCGAAAAAAACATGTAACGGTACAACAGCCGCGCTCGAACTGGAGTTGTCGGTCACTTCGGCTGCCCATGCCGTGATCGCGAGCCTTCCCTGATTTTCTACAGAGATGTTGTAACGGCCGTTCTCTGTCGGCTTCAGCGTCGCGGAGAATCGCTTGTCGGCGGGTTGCGTCTGCTGCCCAGCTGACGACGATTCTGCAAGGGGCGCGTCCTGCGCCCAACCGGTGGCTGCACAAAATATCAGGACAAGGGCGAAGCTCTTCATCTTGCCGTGTCTCATCCGCTGTGCCTTATGTGCATCACGTCGCCGTCCTGCACGATGTAGTCCTTGCCTTCGAGGCGCAGCGTGCCATGGGCGCGCGCATTCGCTTCTGAGCCGGCAGCCAGCAGGGTGTCCCAATGGATCGTCTCGGCGCGAATGAAATGCTTTTCGAGATCAGAGTGAATCGCGCCCGCAGCTTCCTGCGCGCGCGACTTCACAGGAATGGTCCATGCCCGGCACTCGTCTTCGCCGACGGTAAAGAATGAAACCAGGCCGAGCAACTCATAGCTCTTGCGAATCAAGCGGCGCAGGCCGCTCTCTGTCAGTCCGTAGCTCGATAGAAATTCCGCGGCCTCTTCATCTTCCATGTCTGCAAGTTCGGCCTCGACCTTGCCGCAGATCGCCGTGCCTCCGGCATTAGGCCGCGAGGCTGGCTCAGTGATGTTCCACTTCGCCACGGCGGCTTCGAGTTCGGGGCCAAGGTTGGTGCTCTCGGAGATGTTAAGTACATACAGAACAGGCTTTTGCGAAAGAAACTGAAAGCCACGGATGAGCTTGCGTTCATCCGCCGTCATCTCCATTTCGCGCAACGGCTTCTCGGCCTCGAGCGATTCCTTCGCGCGCAGTAATAGCGCGTGTTCTTTCTCAACTTCGCTGGTACGCGCTTTCTTCAGGTCCTTTTCAACGCGCTCCAGCCGCTTTTCGATTTGCGTCAGATCGCTGACCATCAAGTCGAATTCAACATTTTTGATATCGCGCAATGGATCGAGCGGCGCGGCCAGAGGTACGGATTCGTCTTCGAACGCTCGCAGCACGTGGATCAGCGCGTCTACGTTGCGCAGCGAAGCCAGCAGGTTTGTCTCCTTCAGCGATTCCTGCCCGATGGCCGCCACGTCTGCGTACTCCACCGTCGCGTACATCGTTCTTTTCGGCTCGTACAAAGCCGCAAGTTTTTCCAGCCGTTCGTCAGGAACGCGCGCCATGCCGAGGTGAATCTCTTTCGGATTCGAGTATCCGAGTTCAATTTGAGACTTGGTCAGAATTTTGAATAATGATGTCTTGCCTACCTGCGGCAGGCCGATGATGCCGGTCTTCATGTTTGTCCTTATGAGAAATGATACGGGATGAAGCTCACAGCGGCTTCGACATGCGAATGATGCGGAGCCTCTCGCCGTTCGGCAGCGGCGCAAACATTTCGCCGTTTATCTCGTACCCGTGTTTGAGGTAAAGCGGAACGCCGGCCAGCGTGGCGCCCATTTCACACGCGCGAAATCCGGCCTCATAAGCCGCCTGCTCGCTGGCGCGCAGCAGCATCGTGCCGATGCCGCGCCTGACGAAATCAGGATGCACAAAGAATGCGCGAATGCGCGCAGGCTCTGATTGCGGATCAAGCAACTCTGGCTGCGAGCTTGTGACGGTGTCACTGCCGAAGAGCGCGGCGCGCTTGCTCCAGCCGCCGCACGCCGCAATGCGGCCGTCTATTTCGACCACGAAGTATGTTGCGTCGAGGATCAACTGATTATCGACCCCGAGCAGCGTGCCCAGGGCGCCTTCTATCTCAGCGGGGGTGTAGGTGTCGGCTTGCAGCACGCGCACTGAGCGCTCTATCAGCGCAGTGAGTTCTGGCACATCATCCAGCGTTGCGAGACGAAGTTTCACTTGGAGAAACGTGTCGGTTGTTCTGCGGCCCGTACCGCAAAACCGAACGCGAGAAGCCCGCAAAGCAACACGAAACCTTCGACGCGGGTGCTTTCCAGATGCAGCTTGTCAAACTCCTGCCGCGCCGGGTTGTCGGGCGATGCGAACTGGACTATCCCACCAGCGGATGCGCGCGCTATATCCATGCGCGGAATGATGGAGAATTGTGAGTAAGCCGTCAGTAGCATCATCGCCATAACCAGCACAGATTGCGGGAGCAGCAACTTGAAGGTTTGCAGGCGAGCGAGCACAAAGGCGGCAAGCAGAAACGCGATACCGCATAGGAGTCCGAGATAGTGCAGCCGCCAGAT
>DATMOZ010000026.1:0-2315 GCA_035567995.1 Acidobacteriaceae bacterium | reverse complement strand
GTTCGGCGTGCCCAAGAATCATCGGCCCCCATGAGCCGACATAGTCGATGTAGCGATTGCCATCTGCGTCCCACAGGTACGCACCGTTGCCGCGCTCCACAAACAGCGGTTCGCCGCCTACTGCGCGGAACGCGCGCACCGGCGAGTCAACGCCGCCGGGCAGCAATTTTTCCGCCCGCTGCTGCAGCGCGTGAGACCTTTCACGATTGAGTGTCATCGAGAAAAGTATAGGCTGGCGCATGTGAGGGCGACCTTGGCGAGGCAACAAACCCTGCCGTGCAAAGACGTCGTGATGTACGACGGCGTATGCGCGCTCTGCAATGGCTTCGTGAAATTTGTGCTAAAACATGACGCTGCCGGCAGATTCTGCTTCGCGTCACTAAGCAGCGATTATGCCCAGGCCGCAATGCAGCGGCACGGAGCAGCATCTGTGGACAGCGTAGGTCTGCTAGTGAACGCCGGCTGCCCCCAGGAGACGCTGCTCCTGCGGTCGGACGCCACGATCTACGTCCTGCGGCAGATGACTCGCGGGTGGCGCCTCCTCGCCCGATTGCTGCAGATCGTGCCCCGCAGACTCCGGGACTCCGGATACTCCCTGGTAGCCCGCGCACGCTATCGCATCTTTGGGAAATACGACGTATGTCCTTTGCCGCCAGCAAATGCCCGCAGCAGATTCATCGCGTCGTAGCAAACCACCGCCAATGCCGCGCGCACCACGCTCCGCCGCACCGCTGAAAACCGGTGCTACACTTATGGCTCCCGCGACTCAATTCCCGCGAGGAAATCCACGCCGACAGGATTGTTCGTCCACGTGCAGAACGCCAAGTCCCCCTCGTCCGCCGCAAAGTCTTCCATCACATACGCAGATGCAGGCGTAGATATCTCCACCGGCGACCGAGCCAAACAGCGGATCAAATACCTCGCGCAAAAAACCTTCAACAAGCAGGTTCTAGGGGACATAGGCGGTTTCGGCGGCCTGTTCAAACTCGATACAGCGAAGTACGAGACCCCTGTCCTCGTCTCGAGTGCCGACGGCGTCGGCACCAAACTCAAGGTAGCTTTTGAGCTCAAAGTGCACCACACCGTGGGCGCCGACCTGGTCAACCACTGCGTCAACGACATTGCCGTCCAGGGCGCTCATCCGCTTTTCTTTCTCGATTACCTGGCCACCGGACGCCTCGACGCCGACATCACTGAGAAGGTGGTCAGCGGACTGGCCGATGCCTGCCGCGCCAACGGATGCGCCTTGATCGGCGGCGAGACGGCGCAAATGCCCGGATTCTATGCAGATGGCGAGTACGACCTCGCCGGTTTCATCGTCGGCGTCGTGGATCAGCCCAAGATGATCACCGGCGCGAAAATTGAAATCGGAGACGTGTTGATCGGCCTTCCTTCCACCGGCCTTCACACGAACGGATATTCGCTCGCCCGTAAACTGTTTTTTGAGGTCGCGAAATACCCCGCTGAACACTATGTCAATGAATTGAAAGAGAAAGCTGGCGCCGCGCTGATGAAGACGCATCGCAGCTATCTGAGCATCATCAAAAAGCTTACGGCTGCCGATCTCGTCGTCGGTATGGCGCATATCACCGGCGGCGGCATCACTGACAACGTGCCCCGCATCCTGCCGAAATCAGTTTCTGCGCTCATCGAACTGAGCAGCTGGACTGTACCGCCGCTCTTCCAGCATCTGCAGCAACTCGGTAATGTCGATCAGGAAGAGATGTTTCGCACCTTCAACATGGGCGTGGGCTTAATCCTGGTCGTTCCCGCCGACAAAGTGAAGCGCGCTCGCTCGCTGCTCGAACGCGCCAGCGAAAAGTATTGCGTCCTCGGCCGCATCGTCAAAGGCGACCGTAGGGTCATCTACGCGTGAGCACGGACGTGCCTGTTCCAGTCACCTCCAAAGCAAAGCTCGGAATATTACTGTCCGGACGCGGATCGAACTTTCTCGCCATCGCTGACAACATCGACCGCGGCAAACTTCCAGGCGCTGAGATCGCAATCGTCATCTCGAACAAGGCTGCAGCCCCCGGAATAGCCGCGGCGCGCGAGCGGGGCCTCCCAACGTTTGTCGTTGAATCGAACGGGCGATCACGCGAAGAACACGATGCTGAAATGATCTCCCTGCTGAAGCAGCACGACGTCAGCCTCGTTTGTCTCGCCGGATACATGCGCCTCCTGTCAAAGGAATTTGTCCGCGCCTTCCCTCAGCGCATTCTGAACATTCATCCCTCGCTCTTGCCGGCCTTTCCCGGTCTTGACGCACAACGGCAGGCGATCGAATACGGAGTGAAAATTTCCGGCTGCACCGT
>DATMOZ010000025.1:0-7366 GCA_035567995.1 Acidobacteriaceae bacterium | reverse complement strand
CAGATTACAAAGCAATTCGGAACGGTATTGAAGCCGTAGATCGCGCGACACGTCGATTTGCAGAATTGCAAATGGGTGCTGCCGTGTCTGGCGCGATACAAGGGCGCACCATGGACAGCGCTGCGAAGGAGTTGGGAGATGGCCCGACGGCACCCCATCCTTTTGCCGCTGCAGAAATCGAAGGGACGACCAAGCAATGACACAAATGACACAAAGCCCTACTGAGGTAGATCTATCGCAGCCGCCAGGGCCTAACATGGTGCGCGTTACGTTTCTGCCTGAGGGAAAAACGATCGAGTTTGAGTACGGCACCATGCAATACGACCATCACGGAAAGCCGATGTCGCTTCTGGACGTTGCAGAAAACTTCGGCGTCTTTCTGGACCATGCATGCGGCGGTGTATGCGCTTGTACCACCTGCCACATCTGGATCAAAGAAGGGGCAAAGCAGTTGAGTGAAGCCGATGACGATGAACTCGATCGCATGGAGACGGCGGCCGACATTCAGCTAAACTCGCGTCTGGGTTGTCAGGCAGTCATCACCGGACCGGGCACTTACGTTGTTGAAATTCCCAAGTGGAATCGCAATTACGTGCAGGAGCCGCACGGACCCAAGACATAAGGAGAGCAGATGCCGCCGGAAATCATGTGGAGCGATGCTGAAGAGATCGGAATTCAACTGCAGGAAAAGTTTCCTGAGGTGGATCCGCTAAAGGTGCGGTTCACCGACCTGCATAAGTACGTTACGGAACTCGATGGCTTCGCCGATGATCCGCAGAAATCAAACGAGAGCAAGCTCGAAGCAATCCAGATGGCGTGGTATGAGGAGTGGAAAGACGCGCAGTAGCTTTATGCAGGAGTTGACATGCGGCGCATGCGTGTTTCCTCTGAAAGTATTGCCAGCGTGGGATATGACGCGGCGGCGAAGACGTTGGAAATCGAGTTCCACACTGGCAGGCTGTACCAATACGCGGGCGTACCGGCTCTGGTGCACGAAGAACTGGTTCACGCAGACTCGATCGGGGCCTACTTCAATGCGAATATCCGGCCCAACTACCCGTACGTTGAAGTCTATGTTCGATCGGCCGGTCGTTAGTACCAGCGGTCGTTTTCCGGTTCACTCCATCCAAATGCGGCGGGAAATAACTGTAAGTCTCGCTTAGCTGCGACGAGATAAACGGAGAGGATATCGAAGCGGACCGCGACCTGCTGTGCGCCCTCCAGTTGCCGCAGGTACGCGCGTGCCATGCGACGAAGCATCACGCGCTTATCTTTATCAACGGCGACCTCAGCGCGAAACGCATCGCGGGTGCTGCGTGTCTTCACTTCAACGAAGCAGAGCGTATTACCGTCCCACGCGACCAGGTCTAGATCTCCGCGCAGCTTTGCCGAGCGCCACTGCCGCGCCACAACTGTCCAGCCAAGGCGGCGCAGGTGAAAGTAAGCAGCGAGTTCGCCGCGATCACCGACGTCGAGATGCGCGGCTCGCGTTTCGGGTGCGCGCAATCGGTTGGCGATAGTTTGTGTGGCAAGTAGCGAGCGCTCTAAGACGGTGAGACGCAAGCGGGTGAATGGCCCTGCAGACATTTGGTTGGCGTCAGAATAGCAGGCACCCGTCAGAAATGAGAAGGCGGCAGGCGATGTCTCTACGCGCCTGCCGCCTTCCACTGGTTCACGCCATCTACCGTGAAACTTGGGCGACGCATTCCTCGAAGATATCGACGGCGACTTCAGCTTGTTCCTGCGAAACGATGAGCGGCGGGGACAAGCGGATTGAGGTTTCGCCACATCCCAGAATCAGAAGGCCGCGCTCGAACGCGAGATCCACGATACGGTCGCGCAGATCGGGAGCGATGGCACGCGTCTGCTGGTCGGCTACGATTTCGATGCCGATCATAAGGCCCCGTCCGCGCACCTCCCCGACGATGCGATACTTCGACGGCCAGTCGCGCATGCGGTCCAAGAGACCGCCACCAACCTTGGCCGCATTTTGGACTCCTTCGCGCTCAAGCACATCGAGAGTCGCGATGGCCGCAGCCATGCAGACCGGGTTACCTCCAAAAGTCGAAGCATGTGAGCCCGGCTTCCAGTCCATGATCTCCGCGCGTGTCATGCAGATGCCAAGTGGCATGCCCGATGCGATTCCTTTTGCCATGCAGACGATGTCGGGCTGTACGCCGGTGTGTTCGACAGCCCACCACTTACCGGTGCGTCCTGCTCCAGACTGCACTTCATCGACGACCAGCAGGATTCCGTGGCGGTCACATATCTCACGCAACTCCCGCATGAAGATCGTCGGCGCGACGACATACCCGCCTTCCCCTTGAATGGGCTCGACGAAGATCGCAGCGACTTCTTCCGGGGCGACCGTCGTCTTGAACAGCTTTTGTTCGATGAAGCGTGCGCACGCGAGTGCAAAGGCTTCTTCTTCCTGGGGGCCGCCGCTGCACCCACGATAGGCATATGGGTAACGTACATGCGTGACGCCGGGCAGCATGGGGCCGAAACGACGGCGCTGTTGCGGCTTTGACGCCGTGAGCGAGAGGGCACCCATTGTGCGGCCGTGGAACGCTCCGAAGAAAGCGATCACCTGCTGCCGTTTGGTGTGATATCTCGCCACCTTTAGAGCACATTCGACCGCTTCTGCGCCGGAGTTGCCATAGTAGAAACGGTGCGGCCCAGGCATCGGCGCGATCTTTGACAGCCGCTCTGACAGGGTTACAAGGTGCTCGTAATAGAAGTCAGTGCCTGACATATGGAGAAGCTCGCCGGCTTGCTTCTGAATCGCGGCGACTACTTCAGGATGACAGTGGCCGGTTGATGTCACAGCGATCCCAGCGGCAAAGTCGATGAACTCGTTCCCATCAACATCGGTTACGCGAACTCCGCGACCGCTCTTCGCGACCAGCGGGTATGAGCGGGTATAGCTGGGCGAGATCAGGCGATCATCGGCTTCGATGATGCGCTTCGCGTTCGGCCCTGGTAGTGGACCGTGCAGCCGTGGTGCAAGTGGATGAGTAATAGGAGTAGCGGTTTCAGATGGCATGATTTCCTCGCAATGGTTTGGAAGTGCACATCTCGGGCACTTCCGTTTTCCGCGTAGAGCTGTGCGAGAGCCGGCGAAACTAGTCGCCGCTATAGAGCGACGGTCGCGTGCGCGTGGGCAGCACGCGAAGGTGCTTGCGCGGTCGTGAGTTCGAAATTTGGAATTGGCGCGTGCGCATGGCTGGGCTTAGTATGCCGCTATTTTGATGAAATGCGCAATCCGAGCAGGAGTACTCGAAGGCTCTCTAGCACCGCCAACCCAAAAACTCCCACTGGCGTCGCTTACTTCCGTTTCCAGCGTACGCCGCCCTTGCTATCTTCCAGAATCACTCCGCGGCCGGCAAGCTCCCCTCGAATGGCATCGGCGCGCGCGAAGTTGCGGTTTTTTCGTGCCTGTTCGCGTTCGCTAACGAGGGCGTCGATCTGACTGTCGGTGAGGCCCTGCGCGGCGAGCAGTTCGGGCGCGACTTCGTCCACTCTACCCTCTGCGTCAGCCCATGCGATCGCGGCATTCGTGGCTTCCGCATCATGGTCTGCGATGACGGCGAAGATCTGGTCGAATTCGGCAAGAGCGCGCAGGATTTGTGCGGCGTTCTCAGCGCCAAGCGTGCCGTTGTCGGCCGCACTGTTCGCGGCGCGCACCAGTTCAAAAATTTCGCCTCTTGCTTCAGCGGTGTTCAGGTCGTGGTCGAGGGCGGCATGGAATGCTGCGAGGTGATTAGCGGTCGCTTCTGAGAGTGCGCTGTCCGCGCCTGGCGGGAATTTTCCTTCACGCATTCGCGCCGCGAAGTTACGAAGGCGCTCGACCGCGCTGGTCGCTTCTGCCAGGCCGTCGAAGGTGAAGTTCAACTGATGGCGATACGGCACCGATAACAAGAGAAAGCGGATGGCAGAGGCCTTGTGTCCCTTGAGCAGCAGGTCACGCAGCGTATAGAAGTTGCCCTCTGACTTCGACATCTTCTTGCCTTCGACAAGCAGGAAGCGCACATGCATCCAGTGCCGCGCGAATGGCTTCCCGGTCACCGACTCTGACTGCGCGATTTCGTTCTCGTGATGGGGAAACATCAGGTCTTCGCCCCCCGCATGCAGGTCGAGTGTCTCGCCGAGGAAGCGCATCGCCATTGCAGAACACTCAATGTGCCAGCCGGGGCGCCCGGGGCCGAGCGGCGTATCCCAGTTGTACTCGCCGGGCTTGGGTGCTTTCCACAGAGCGAAATCGCGAGCGCTGTCCTTGTCGTATTCATCGACGTCGACACGCGCGCCGTCTGTTATTCCGGCGAGGTCCTTTTTTGAGAGCTTCCCATATTCAGGAAAGCCCGCGATGCGGAAATAGTACGAGCCGTCATCGGTGCGATAGGCAATATCGCGCGTGACCAGGCCCTCAATCAGATCGACCATTTCCGGAATGTACTCGGTTGCGTGCGGCAGCACTTCAGGACTCTGGACCTGCAGCGCGTCGAGATCTTCGAGAAACGCGCGTTCATACTTTCGCGTGAACTCTTCGATGCTCAATCCCGCTGCTGCAGCATTCCGGATGATCTTGTCGTCGACGTCGGTGATGTTCATCACATGGAGCAGCTTCTCGCCCTGTTGCAGCAGTACACGCCGCAGAAGGTCGACATGCAGAAATGTGCGGAAGTTGCCAATGTGACCGTAGTCGTACACTGTGGGTCCGCACGCGTACATACCGAGCGGTCGTCCGTTATGTGCTGCCAGTGGCTCGATGCGGCCACTGAGGGTATTGAAGAGTTGAATGGGCATGTTTCGGTGCTTTGCGGATTTTAACCGAGTGCGAGCGAAGGTTGAGCACTCAGGTTGGAATCTGCGAATGTGCCGGCAAGCAATTTTGGCCAGGCTGCCGCGCCGATCATCGCGGCATTGTCAGTCGAAAGCGAGACAGTTGGGAAGGCGATGGGGAGATTTCGAGTCGCTGCTTCCGTGGTAAAGCGGATGCGCAGTTCGCAATTCGCTGCGACACCGCCGGAGACGAGCACGCCGCGCGCGCCGTGATGTTCTGCTGCGGCGAAGGTCTTTCGCGCAAGATCCCCGACAACCGCGCGCTGGAACGATGCAATCAGGCCGAGTGTCTCCGCGTCACAAAGGGCGACCGCATCATCAACTGTAGCCGCTGGATTGGCGAGTAACTGGCTGCGGCGTGCCGCGATTGTGTCTTTCATCTCGTGTGTTTCCACGTACCGCAAAACCGCCGTTTTTATTCCGCTGAAGGAGAAGAGGAAATCTGTATTCATCGCGTCGGCCGGCCTGTATGGCTTGGCCTTGACCTGGGAAAAGGAAAACTTCACGGCACTCGGGTCGCCGTGTGCTGCGAGCTGGTCGATCCACGGGCCGCCTGGGTAGCCGAGTCCGAGCAGCTTCGCAACTTTGTCGAATGCCTCACCCGCTGCATCGTCGAGGGTGCGCCCGATATTGCGATAGAACCATAGCCCTTCGTGGTGTTGAGCCAGATACAGGTGCGTGTGGCCGCCGGAGACGACGAGCGCGACGGCTGGCGACTCAATGAGTTCGCTTTGAGCCGCGAGCAGCACGGCATGAATGTGGCCCTCAAGATGATTGACCGCGATGAGGGGCTTGTTGATCGCGTATGCCAATGCTTTCGCATAGCTGATGCCGACGAGTAACGCGCCGGCGAGTCCGGGACCTTCGGTTACGGCGACTGCATCGAGATCTGCGAATTGCACTCCGGCGGACGAAAGCGCTTCGCGCACTACAGGGACTATGTTGCGCAGATGCTCGCGCGAGGCGAGTTCGGGCACGACTCCGCCGTACGCGGCATGGGTTGCGATCTGGGAGGCGACGACGTTCGAGAGAACTTCGCGTCCGCTGCGGACGATGGCAGCCGACGTCTCATCGCACGAGCTTTCGATTCCCAGAATCAGCCCTGCCTGCCGGCGGTTTCCCTCAGTGGCATTCATCTTTCTATAGTAGACATCAATGACGAGACAGCAGGCAGCGACGGAAATTGTGCGGCGGTTGCGCGAGAGCGGATACGATGCGTATTTCGCCGGCGGCTGCGTGCGCGACCTGCTTCTGGGCCGCGAGCCGGACGATTTCGATGTCGCGACCAGCGCTGGGCCTGATGTAGTGCTGCAGATGTTTCCTCGCAGCTACGCTGTGGGCGCACACTTTGGCGTTGTGCTGGTGGTGATGGACACCGATGAAGAAGCGGGCAGTTTTGTAACTGAAGTTGCGACGTTTCGTACCGATGGGGATTACAGCGACGGACGTCGGCCGGACAGAGTAGTGTTTACGCGGTCGCCCGAGGAAGACGTGCGCCGCCGCGATTTCACTATCAATGGAATGCTGCTCGATCCCGCCAAGTTGAGCGCGGGGGTTGAGAATGCGGTGCTGGATTTCGTCGGAGGACGCGCTGACCTTTCAGCGCGTGTGGTTCGCGCCATCGGCGACGCATCGCTCCGGTTTCGCGAAGATCGGCTGCGTATGTTGCGAGCCGTGCGATTTGCGGCGCGGTTTGATTTTGTGATCGAGCCGGCGACGTTGGCGGCGATCCGCGCGGAGGCTGCAAATATTTCCGATGTCAGCCGTGAGCGGGTTCGAGAAGAATTGGCGCGGATGCTGACCGAAGGCCGCGCGCGGCGGGCGTTCGAATTGCTTGATGAGACGGGGCTGCTTGGGCACGTTCTGCCTGAAGTCGCGCGGATGAAAGGCGTAGAACAGCCGCCGCAATATCATCCTGAGGGGGACGTATGGGTTCACACGCTGATGGTGCTGGAGCAGCTGCCGGCGTGCGCTGCGCCTACGCTGGCATGGGGCGCGCTGTTGCACGATGTGGGCAAGCCGGCGACGTTTCGGCGTGCGCCGGACCGGATTCGGTTCGATGGGCATGTTGAGGTCGGGGTGAGAGTTGCCGAGGGTGTTTTGCGGCGGCTGAGGTTCTCGAACGAAGAGACTGACCAGATCGTCGCGTTGATTCACAACCACATGCGTTTTGGCGATGTGCGTCAGATGAAGGAATCGACACTGAAGCGCTTTTTTCGGTTGCGCGATTTTCCCGAACATCTGGAACTGCATCGCATGGATTGCTCAGCCAGCCATGGAGATCTTTCGCTTTATGACTTTGCAAAAGAGCGCTTTGAGAACATTCCCGCGGAGCATGTGCGGCCTCGGCCAGTGCTCACGGGCGCGGATCTGATCGCGGCGGGTTATCAGCCGGGGCCGCTTTTCAAAGAGATGCTGACGTTCGCTGAGGACGCCCAACTCGAAGGACGCGCGGCGAGTGCCGAAGAGGCGCTGGCGCTCGTGCGGAAGGAATTTCCGGCGGCGCGAAGTACCCCCCTCCCCC
>DATMOZ010000024.1:0-4983 GCA_035567995.1 Acidobacteriaceae bacterium | reverse complement strand
CCAGCCTTGATGCTCTGAACATCGTCACCCATGCCCGGCACCAGCACGACGACTGTCACATCGGCCACCCGCATGACATCCACTTCGTCCTGACCGACGCCGACAGTCTCCAGCAGAATCGTATCTTTCCCGCTGGCCTCCACTACCAGCGCAACATCCGCAGTAGTGCGCGCCATGCCCCCAAGAAATCCACGCGTGGCCATGCTGCGGATGAATAGCCCCGGATCAGCATGATGACTCTGCATGCGTATTCGATCGCCGAGAATTGCCCCGCCCGAGAATGGGCTTGTCGGATCGACCGCGACAATGCCAACTGTGTGGTCTTTCGCTCGCAGTTGTTTCGCAACAGCATCGACAAGAGTACTCTTGCCCGCGCCCGGAGCCCCTGTCACGCCGACGCGCAATGCTTTTCCGATGTGAGGAAAGCAAGCAGAAAGCAAGTGCCTTGCCGCAGGGGTGTCATTTTCAACGAGAGAGATGGCGCGCCCTAGCGCACGCGCATCTCCGCTGCGCAGCGCGGCCACGAGGCGCTCGATTTCGGTATGTTTGTCTGCTGCCTCTGACGTCATCGCAAAAAGCGATGATACCTACTTCTTCAACAACTCGCGCGCGATTACCATGCGTTGAATCTCGCTCGTTCCCTCGCCGATGGTGCAGAGCTTCACATCGCGATAGAACTTCTCTGCCGGATAATCTTTAATGAAGCCATAACCACCGTGCAGTTGCACGCACTCATCGCAGATCTTCACCGCGGTTTCACTTGCGTGAAGCTTGGCCATCGAGGATTCAAGCGTCGTCTTCCGGCCTGCGTCCTTCATTTGGGCTGCGCGCAGGGTCAGGAGCCTTGCTGCATCGAGTTGGGTTGCCATGTCGGCCAACTTCCATTGAATTCCCTGGAACTCGCAAATTGCCTTGCCGAACTGTCGCCGCTCCTTGGTGTACTTCACTGCAGCATCCAGCGCACCCTGCGCGATACCCAGTGATAGCGCAGCGATGGAGATGCGTCCCCCATCGAGAACGCGCATAGAGTCGATGAACCCTTCGCCCTCAGTGCCGAGCAGGTTCTCGTGAGGAACTTCGCAATCTTCGAAAATCAGCTCCGCAGTATCGCTTGCTCGCAGGCCGAGTTTATTTTCTTTCTTGCCTGATCGGAATCCCGGAGTACCCCTCTCTACGACAAATGCGGACAGCCCGCGTGTGCCTTTCTCTCGCGCAGTGACCGCGATAACGACAGCGACGTCGGCGTAGGTCCCGTTGGTGATGAATGTTTTCGAGCCGTTCAGCTTCCAGCCGTTCGCTGTGCGAACGGCTGATGTCCGTGCGCCCGCCGCGTCTGAACCCGAGTTCGGCTCGGTCAATCCCCACGCCCCCAACCATTGGCCACTCGCGAGCTTCGGTACCCAACGGGCACGCTGCTCATCATTGCCGGCAATAAAGATGTGATTGGTGCAAAGCGAATTGTGCGATGCCACGATGATGCCAATTGAACCGTCAACCCGCGACAGCTCTTCGACAGCGAGCACATAGTCAACATAGCCAAGCCCGGCGCCGCCGAGTTCAGTTGGGAAAATGATGCCCAGCAGTCCCAGATTGCCCATTTGTTTCACTACGTCTGCGGGAAATTCGCTGGCTTCATCCCAGCGCATGACATTCGGCGCAATTTCGCGCGCAGCAAAGTCGCGAATCTCTTTACGCAGTTGGCGCTGTTCTTCTGAGTCCTGCCAGATCGGCAGATACGTGCTCTCTTCTCCTGTTGCGACGGGTGCCATCGCTACCTCCATAACTTGAACTTATGAGGCTATCACGATGACTGATAGAGCCAATCGTGCTTTTTACAGGACTGAAATTGCCTGTTCGAGATCGTCGAGAATATCTGCAACGTCCTCGATGCCGACCGAGATGCGCACCAACCCGTCGGTTAATCCGATTTTTGCCCGGCCTGTTTCCCCCAGTGCCGCATGAGTCATCGAGGCCGGATGTGAAATGAGCGTCTCGACTCCACCCAGGGATTCTGCGAGAGTGCAGACGCGGACACGACGTAACATCTTATTTGCATTCTCAAGCGAACCAGTTTCGAAGGCAATCATCGAACCGAAGCCGCTCTGCTGTTTTTTCGCAAGTTCGTATTGCGGGTGCGTAGGGAGACCAGGATAGAACACCTGGCTGATTTTGTTATTTTTGCTCAGCCAGTCAGCGACTGCCCGGCCATTTTCTTCGTGCTGTTTCATGCGGACGGCAAGCGTCTTCACTCCTCGCAGCAGCAACCAGCTTTCGAAGGGTGACAAAATGCCACCCGTGCATTTCTGCACGAACTGAAACGTTTCCGCATGTTCGGGCTTGGTGCACACAAGCACTCCGCCGAGCCCGTCAGAGTGCCCATTAAGAAACTTGGTGGTCGAGTGCATCACGATGTCTGCGCCCAACTCGATCGGGCGCTGAAAATAAGGCGATAAAAACGTGTTGTCGACGCTAAGTTCGCAGCCGTGACGGTGACAGATATCGGCCACCGCCTTGATGTCGGTTAAGGCCATCAAGGGATTCGTCGGCGTCTCAATGTGCACGAGCTTCGTTTCGGGCGTCAGTGCGCGCTCGACATTTTCAGCATTCGATGTTTCGACGTAGGTGAACTTCAAGCCATAGTTCGTCAGCACTTGGTCGAAAAGCCGAACCGTGCCGCCATACATGTTGTCGCTGCAGACGACATGGTCGCCGTTCCGCATCATGGTGCACAAGGCCGTGATAGCGGCCATGCCGCTCGCGAACGTGTGCGCGGAAGTACCGCCCTCGAGCGACCGCAAGTTTTCTTCTAACGCAGTCCGGGTTGGGTTTGAAACGCGCGAATATTCATAGCCCTTGTTCTTCCCGATCTCTTCCTGCGCATACGTTGAACTGAGATAGATTGGAACGTTGACCGCGCCGGTTTCCGGGTCGGGTGCCTGCCCGTCGTGAATGGCCCGCGTTGCAAAACCCTGCTGCTTGCTTTGTTCGCCCATCGAGCCCTAAACTCCACCATCGAAAATATTTTTTGAGAGATACCGTTCCGCAGAATCCGGAATGACCGTCACGATGCGCTGCCCCGGCTGCATTTTCTGTGCAAGCTGCAAAGCAGCAAACACGTTGGCACCGGCACTTGAGCCACCTAGCACGCCCTCTTCCAGGGCAAGGCGCTTCACCATTTCAAACGCATCAACATCCATCACCCGCACTATCTCGTCTGCGACAGCAGGGTCAAACGTCCGCGGCACGAAGCTAACGCCGATGCCTTCAACTTTGTGTTTTCCAGCGGGCCCGCCCTGCAGCACCGAACCCTCGGTTTCGACTGCGACCGTGTGCACACGCTGCAACTCCCTCTTCAGAGTTCCGGCAACGCCGGAAAATGTTCCACCCGTTCCCACACCCGCGACAAAACCGTCGATGCGGCCTTCCATCTGGGTCATGATCTCGACTGCTGTCGTTTGCGCATGGAAACTAGGGTTCGCAGCGTTTTCAAATTGCATCGCTTTCCACGCGCCGTGCTCCTTCGCGTAGGCGATAGCGCGCTGAATGGCACCTGACATCGCCTCTTCTTCTGGAGTGCGGATGACGACCGCGCCGAAACCGCGCATCAGAATGCACTTCTCTTCGGCGAATCCTTCCGGAACGAAGAGCACAACTTTGTATCCCCGATTCACACCGATCAGTGCCAGGCCCACGCCGGTGTTGCCTGCGGTGGCCTCAACAATCGTCGCGCCCGGGCTCAACCACCCGCGGCGTTCCGCATCCTCCACCATCCCGAGCGCAGCACGGTCCTTCACGCTTCCGCCTGGGTTGAGAAACTCGAGCTTCGCATAAACCTCAGCGCCGCTTTCAGGCGAGAGCCGGCGAAGATGCAGTATCGGCGTGCCACCAACAAGTTCGGTGATGTTCTCAGCAATGGCTGGCGCAGTACGCAGTGGGTTGTCGTGAGTGACTGGCATTATGGGCTACTTGGATTTAGATGAACTCATTAACGCAAACGCATCAGTCTACCAGCCAAAAGGAGCACGAAGGAATTACTTCGACGCTTTTACTGATCTGGCATCGCTGCGCGGATAGTACCCACTCCGCGTGCGCACGGTCAGTTTGCCGCCACTGCTCGCTTTTGCCACTACACGCACGGTGCGATAGCCGCCCTCACTCGCCGGCTTCGTTGAGCGATATCCGATCGTGTACTGGTTGCGTATGTCGCGCGCGACCTCCGCTGCGATGCCATCAACCTCGGCCAGCGATTTTGGAAAATATGCCACACCGCCAGTCTGATTGGCGAGGGCTTCGAGAGCACGCTTCGCTCGTCGCGCTTCGCGGCCACCGCCGCCCTGATCCTCATAGAGCAGGCCAATGCAGTACACAATCGGACCCTGAAGATCCTGCACCTCGCGGATTGTGTCCTCCAGCGTTTCCGTCGAAGCGTTGTCTTCGCCATCTGTAATGATGACCAGCACTTGCTTCGGACGCTTGGCAGCCTTTGCCATCTCTGTGCCCGATGCAATCACGGCGTCGTAAATTGCGGTCCCACCTTTGGGTGGCGTAATGGCGCTGAACGATTCCTGCAGCTTGTTGAGATTTGAACTGAAAGGCTGCTCGAGCGTCGCTTCCTCATTAAACGAAACCAGGAAAACCTCGTCCTGAGGATTCGACGAACGCACCATATCCAATGACGCCTCTGCGACCGATCTGCGTTTGGTCGTCATTGAGCCTGAGTTATCCACCAGTATGCCCAACGAAACAGGCAAATCCTCCCGGCGAAACGACGCGATGGTCTGTGGGACGTTATCTTCGAAGACCTTGAATGCGTTCTGGTCGAGCGTCGTGACCAAATGGTTGTTGTTGTCGAGCACGGTGGCATTCAGCACAACTTCTTCAACGTTCTGGCGGATGGTGAACGTACCATTCGCACCGCGTGTTACCGCATTCGGCTTTACCGGGCCCTTGGGTGCGCTGGGTTCGCTACTTGCTGGCGGAGTT
>DATMOZ010000023.1:0-4479 GCA_035567995.1 Acidobacteriaceae bacterium | reverse complement strand
GGCAGGAAGAAAAGAAACACAGGTCATAGCGCGGGAGACGAGAGGGCAGCTACCCGTTTCCCGCGCAAACTCTCCCGGTCGTTATTGGTTGCTGTAGCTGCGCACCCATTCGACGATGCTGCGGACGGCGATGCCTGATGGGCCTTTCGCCATCCACGGCTTCGCCTCTTCGGTCCATGCCACGCCGGCGATGTCGAGGTGGATCCACGGGGTGTCTTCGGCGAATTCTTTGAGGAACATTGCAGCGGTGATGGCTCCGCCCCAGCGGCCCTTGCCGGTGTTCATGATGTCGGCGATGCTGCTCTTGATGTCCTCTTTGTAGTCGTCGGTGCAGGGCAGACGCCAGAATTTCTCCCCGGAACGTTCGAGCGCCTTGTGGAAGTGCGCGAAGGTGTCTTCGTCGTTTGAGAAGACGCCGGCGTTGACCATGCCGAGAGCGACGACGCAGGCACCGGTGAGCGTGGCGGCGTCGATCAGGTGAGTGGCGCCAAGCTGCTTCGCGTACCACAGGCCGTCGGCTAGTACGAGGCGGCCCTCGGCGTCGGTGTTCATGATCTCGATGGTTTTGCCGGAGGCCGCCACCTGGATGTCGCCGGGCTTCTGGGCTGTGCCGCTGGGCATGTTTTCGCTGGCGCAGACGATGCTGATGACTTTTACGGCTGGCTTGAGCTGGGCGATGGCACGCATCGCGCCGATCATCGCGGCGCCGCCGGCCATGTCGTACTTCATTTTCTCCATGCCTTCGGAAGGCTTGATGGAGATGCCACCGGTGTCGAACGTGATGCCCTTGCCGACGAGGCCGAGCACGGGCGCGTGGCCCGCGGGCGGCTGCGACGGTTCATAGGTCATGACGATCAGCGCGGGTGGTTCTGCTGAGCCCTGAGAGACGCTCCAGAACGCGCCCATCTTCAGTTCGTGCAGCTTCTCTGCGCCGTACACTTCGCACTTGATTCCGACCGACTCGCAGCTCTCTTTCGCGCGTGCGCCGAGCACGGTTGGGGTGAGGCGGTTGCCGGGCTCATTGACGAGCGAGCGGGTAAAGTTCTGCGCTTCACCGAGGATGAGGCCTTCGCTGTAGCCGCGCTCGATTGCTCCGCGCTCGGCGTTCTCTGCGGCGACGAAGACAACTGACTTCATGCTCTTGTCTTTGCGATCGCTGCGGTAGGTGTCAGGGTCGAAGTCGCCGACAAAGGCTCCCTCGACGACAGCGCGCGCTGTTAGATCGGAGGGCAGCTGGACATGCTGCGGCAGAGCGATAGCGATGGAGTGAATGTGGCGCGGCTTGGCGGCGCGGACGGCGGCACCTGCGGCTTTGCGCGCCTGGTGGGCGTCGAGCTTGCCGACCTTGCCGACGCCGACGATGAGCAGTCGTTTTGCCGCGAGTCCCCGAGGGGAGTGCAGCAGCAGGGTGTCGCATTCGGTGCCTTCAAACTCGCCGCTGTTCAATGCGGTCTCGGCGGCGGAGCGCAGGGCCGCGTTGTCTGTCAGCAGAGTCGCGGCATCACCTTCTTTGTCTGACTGCACGGCAAAGACCGCGAGCATTTCTGTAGGGACGGACTGCGCTGTTGCAAACTTCAAATCTGTGTTCATGCTTCTCCTGGGGGTGATGTTGTTAGCGGCGTTTGCTGGCTGCGACGGCAGCGCGCGCTTCGCGGTCCGCTTCGCGTTTGCGCGAGGTCTCTCGTTTGTCCCAATCCTGTTTGCCCTTCGCGACTGCGATTTCGACCTTGACCTTGCCACGGCGAAAATAGAGGCGGGTGGGAATGAGGGTTTGGCCCTTCATCTGGGTGGCGGCCCAGAGTTTGCGCAGCTCGCCACTCTTGAGGAGCAGCTTTCGGGTGCGCAGGGAATCGTGGTTTGAAATGTTGCCGTGTGAGTATGGCCCTATATGTGCATTCAGCAGGAACGCTTCGCCATCTTTCATGAGGCCGTAGGCGTCTTTTAGATTCGCTTTACCTTCGCGGATGGATTTGACTTCGGTTCCGCGGAGGGCAATGCCGGCCTCATAGCGGTCGAGCAGGAAGTAGTTGTGGCTGGCGGAGCGGTTTACGGCGGCGTCGCGATCACCGGACGCTACCGGGTCACGAGGTTTGTTTTTCTGAGGACTGGAGGAAGTCGGCTGCGCCGTGGGCCGGGCCATGCAAACTCCATGGTAACAAACGAAATCGCGGTCGCGCGGCGACCTGGAAAAACTTGAGCGAATGCTATACTTCTCGCGTCCTTGGTAAGGAATCAGAGCGGCGGAGTGGGCTATCGCAGGGGCGGCGAGGGTTCATAATTCGCGGCTGACACTCAATGATTAAGGGCGGCTGGGCCAGGTTGCAGCGCAGCTTCCGCTTCTGGAGATACATGATTTTTGGCGGTCCTTTGGCGCTGCGGCGTGACTCCGGTCACGTAAGGCGAATTTCGTTTGCCCTGTTGGGCGTGGTTTTGTTCGCATTTGTGGCGCTGGTCTCTCCGGTGGCTGCACATGCGCAGTCCGCCAGCGCGTTATACAAGCGTGCTGAAGCTGCGGAGCTGAAAGACGATCCGGTTACCGCATACGAGTTTTACCGCGAGGCGTACCGCAAGAATCCCAAGGACCTGAAGTACAAAGCCGCTGTTGACAGGATTCAATTTGTCGCTGCGGCGACGCTTGTGAATCAGGGGCAAAAGCTTCGCGATAAGGGTGATCTGGCCGGGGCGCTGACGGCCTTTTTGCGCGCTACCCAGGTGGACCCGAGCAACGAACAAGCCGCGAAGGAGGCTCGCGCCACGCAAGAACGAATCGCCAGGGAGGAGGGGGCTGCGCCGCCAGCTTCCAGGGAGACGCTTCCGCAGCAGTTGATCGATGCCGCGGGGCCGCTGGAACTGAAGCCGGTTTCAAACGACCCGATCGTGCTGCATATGTCAGAGGATTCCAAGGTCGTCTACCAGACGATCGGGAAGCTGTCTGGGCTGAACGTCCTATTCGATCCCGATTACGTTTCGAAGCGCATTTCGGTCGATCTGAACCAGGTTTCGTTGATGGATGGGATGCGGATCGTCGGCACCCTCTCGGGGACCTTCTACCGGCCGGTGACGTCGAACACAATTTTCGTTGCGCAGAACAATCCGCAAAAGCGCGGCGAGCTGGATACGCAGGCGGTGCAGACATTCTACCTGTCGAACGTGGCGGCGCAGAACGACATCTCTGACATTCAGAACGCGTTACGTCAGTTGCTGGTTGGCGGCGATGCAAACCAGGTGAAGTTGTTCGCGGTTCCGGGGCAGAACGCGATTGTGATGCGAGGCACCCCCGACCAGCTGCTGCTGGCTCAGCAGATCATTGACGATCTGGATAAGCAGCGCGCAGAAGTCGTAGTGGATGTCGCGGTCATGCAGGTGAATCGTGACAAGATACGCAACATCGGAATCACGTTCCCACAGTCGGTTTCGGTTCAGTTGCAGCCTACGACTGCGTCGACGACCACTACTACCCCCACTCCCGGGAATCCAACGACCCCCACCACCCCCACCACTCCAAGTAATGGCCTGACGCTTGACACGTTTAAGCATCTGAATGCGACGAACTTTGGAGTAACGGTAGGCACGATCACTGCAAATCTGCTGCTGAACGATGCGGACACGAAGATTCTGCAGAATCCGCAAATCCGTGCTTCGGACGCACAAGAAGCCAAATTGAAGATAGGCCAGCGCGTACCGGTGGCGACCAGTTCGTATCAGGCGGGTGCGGCCACGGCCGTGGTCAGTTCGCTGGTGAACACGCAGTTTCAATACATCGACGTTGGCGTGAACATCACCATTACGCCGCTAATTCACACCAACCATGATGTGACGCTGAAGGTGACGATTGAGGTGTCCACTGTCGATACTTTTCAGAATGTGGGCGGAATCACCGAGCCGGTCATCGGCCAACGTACGATTCAGCAGGTGATTCGCTTGAAAGAGGGCGAAGCGAACCTGCTGGGCGGCATTCTGCAGAAGCAGGACAACATCACCATCGCGGGAACGCCGGGGTTGGGCGAGTTGCCGCTTCTGAAATACTTCTTCAGCTCCACTAACCATGAAGTCATCAACAATGAGATTGTGTTCATGATGATTCCGCACATTGTGCGGACGCCTGACATCACACCATTGAACAGGCGGGTCCTCGATACAGGCACGGCGCGGAGCGTCGAGTTGCGGCGCGTTTCTTCGATTCAGCCGGCTGAGACTCCCGGCCAGTCGGCACGGCCGCCGGCGCAGATGACGCCAGCGCCAACTCCTGCACCACCGCCGTCCGCCCCGGCTGCACCGCCGACGGTACCCGGCAATACCGCGCAAACTGCGGCCGTCAATGCGGTAACTGCCCTCGCGGCGAAGCCTGACTTGCCGCCGCCAGCTGCCGGTCCCGGGGTTTTACTGGGATTGACGCCCGGCGAGAGCACGCACCCGGTCGGCAGCACTTTCCAGGTAGCGGTCGCATTGACGGGCGGCAGCGACATTTACTCCGTGCCG
>DATMOZ010000022.1:0-6182 GCA_035567995.1 Acidobacteriaceae bacterium | reverse complement strand
CTGACGCTGGTGCTGTATTACATCGTGCCGAAGGGATTTTTCCCGGTGCAGGACACGGGCGTCATTCTCGGCATCTCGGAAGCGCCGCAGACCGTCTCGTTCAGTGCGATGTCAGAGCGGCAGCGCGCGCTGGCAGAAGTCGTTTTGAAAGATCCGGATGTTGCAAGCCTCTCGTCGTTCATTGGAATCGATGGTGTGAACACCACGCTGAACAGCGGCCGCATTCAGATCAATCTGAAGCCGCTGGCCCAGCGCAGCGGAAGTGCTTCAGACATCATTCGCCGGCTGGAGCCGCAGGTCGCTCAGGTGCAAGGCATCACGCTCTACATGCAGCCGCTGCAGGACTTGACGGTAGAGGACCGCGTCAGCCGCACGCAGTACCAATACTCGCTGGAAGACGCGAATATGCCTGAGTTGCAGGCGTACGCACCGCAGATTGTGGCGAAGCTGTCGCAGTTGCCGGAACTGCGCGATGTTGCCACCGACCAGCAGAGCCAGGGACTTGAGGCTTCGCTGACCATTGATCGCGACACTGCGTCGCGGCTTGGCGTCGCGACGGCGGACATCGACAACACGCTGTATGACGCGTTCGGTCAGCGCCTGGTTTCGACTATCTTTACCCAGTTGAACCAGTACCATGTGGTGCTCGAGGTCGCGCCGGATTTTGCGCGCAACCCGAGCGCGCTGGACAAGATTTACGTGAAGGCCTCCGGCGGAGCGGGGACGACACCGGCGCAGAGCTCGACGGCTTCTGGTTCGACTGGCGGCGTCGCTCCCGGAGTTGGCAGCATCGCAACAACACCTTCGGCGCAGGTGCCGCTCAGCGCCTTTACGAAATACGAAGAGCGCCGCACCTCGCTCGCGGTCAACCATCAGGGACAATTCCCTGCGGTGACGCTGTCTTTCAACCTCGCGCCGGGTGTGTCCATCGGCGAAGCTGCGAACGCGGTCAACAATGCGATTGCGTCACTGAATCTGCCGGCGTCTCTGCAGGGAAGCTTTCAAGGTACGGCGGCGGCGTTCGAGAATTCGCTTGCCAACGAGCCGCTGTTGATTCTCGCGGCGCTGATCACGGTCTACATCGTGCTGGGCGTTCTGTACGAAAGCTACATCCACCCGATCACGATCCTGTCGACGTTGCCATCCGCGGGTGTCGGAGCGATTCTTGCGCTGTTGATCTTTCACACCGATCTGAGCATCATCGCATTGATCGGCATCATTCTGCTGATCGGTATTGTGAAGAAGAACGCGATTATGATGATTGACTTCGCGCTTGAGGAAGAGCGCGAACATGGCAGACCTCCGCACGAAGCCATCTTTCAGGCATGCCTGCTGCGTTTCAGACCGATCATGATGACCACGATGGCCGCACTGCTTGGCGGCCTGCCGTTGGCGCTCGGTTCCGGCGTTGGCTCTGAGTTGCGGCGTCCGCTGGGCATCACGATTGTTGGCGGCCTGATCGTTTCGCAGTTGCTGACTCTCTATACGACGCCGGTTGTTTACCTCTTCTTTGACAAGCTGGCGATGCGGTTCTCGGCATCGCATCGCGAATCCAGGAGCCGCGTGATGGCACAACCGGCGACCGCGGACTAAGGCGAGTAATGAATATTTCTGAAATCAGCATTCGCCGTCCCGTCGCAACGTCGCTGCTCGCTTGCGCGGTGCTGCTGGGCGGCGCGGTCGCGTATAAACTGCTGCCCGTTGCGCCCTTGCCGGAAATTGAGTTGCCCACGATCGCAGTGGGTGCGGCGTTGCCGGGCGCGAGCCCGGAGACGATGGCATCGGCGGTCGCCACTCCGCTGGAGCGGCAGTTTGGCCGCATCGCAGGCGTGACGCAAATGACGTCGAGCAGCACTCTGGGGCAGACGGGCATTACGCTGCAGTTCGACTTGAACCGCAACATCGATGCGGCTGCGCGCGATGTGCAGGCAGCGATCAATGCGGCACGCGGCCAGTTGCCTGCAAACCTGCCGGGGAATCCCGGGTATCAGAAGGTGAACCCTGCAAACGCGCCGGTCATCATTCTGGCGATGACCTCTGACGTTATCGGAAAGCCGCAGATGTATGACTACGCCGAGTCGATTCTTGCGCAGAAGATTTCGCAGATCAAAGGCGTGGGACAGGTTTTCGTCGGCGGCAGTTCGCGGCCAGGCGTCAGGATCGACGTCAATCCGGAACAGCTTAGTAATTACGGTATCGGTCTTGAAGGCGTGCGGCAGGCCATATCAAAGGTCAACACGAACATTCCGAAAGGCGCGTTAAACAACAGCCAGTTCACACAGGCGATCAATGACAATGACCAGCTGCTGACGGCGGACCTGTATCGGCCTTTGGTCGTCCGGAATCGCAATGGAAATGCCGTGCGGTTATCTGACATTGCCCAAGTCACGGATTCTGTCGAAAACATTTATGGAGCCGGGCTCTTCAATGGCAAGCCTGCGATTCTGCTGATCGTCACCAACACGCCGGGGGCGAACATTATTGAAACCGCGGATGCAGTGAAGAAGGTGCTGCCGTTTCTGCAGGCTTCGATTCCGCCGACAATTGATCTCGTCGTCTCACTCGACCGCACGACGACGATTCGCGCATCCTTTTTTGACGTTCAGCGCTCGCTGCTAATCGCGATTGTGCTGGTCGTGCTGGTGGTTTTTGCATTCCTGCGCGATGGCCGTTCGACGCTCATTCCCTCAGTGTCGGTTCCCTTGTCGCTGATCGGCACATTTGGCGTGATGTATTTGTGTGGTTACACGCTGGATAATTTCTCGCTGATCGCGCTGACGGTTTCGACGGGCTTCGTCGTGGACGATGCGATCGTGGTGATGGAAAACATCACGCGGTACATCGAGGAGGGCGTTCCGCCATACCAGGCGGCGGTGCGCGGAGCGAAGGAAATCAGCTTCACAGTTCTGTCGATGAGCCTCTCGCTGGTGGCCGTTTTTATCCCAATTCTGCTGATGGGCGGCATCGTGGGACGCTTGTTCAGAGAATTCGCAGTGACCCTAACGACGGCGATTCTGGTATCGCTGATTGTTTCGCTCACGGTTACGCCGATGATGTGCGCGCGTTTCCTGAAGCCACACGAGCGCCGTCGTCATGGCGCGCTTTACCGCTTCAGCGAGGGCGTCTTCAATCACATGCATCGCGGGTATGAGCATGGGCTGAAGTGGGTACTGCGGCATCAGGGGTTCGTGCTGGCAATTGCGGTCCTGACCGTGGTGGTGAACGTTGCGCTATTCACAGTTATTCCCAAGGGGTTCTTCCCATCGCAGGACACTGGACGCATTGTCGGGTCCATTCGTGCGTCGCAGGACATCTCATTCTTCGCGTTGCAGGAAAAGCAAATCGAACTGAGCCGGATTATGCAGCAAGACCCTGCGGTCCAGACTGTGATGAGCTTCATCGGGCAAGGTAATACCGGCCGCCTCTTCGCCGCGCTGAAGCCGCTCAACGAGCGCAAAGTTTCGGCGGACCAGGTCATCAACCGGCTCAGGGGCAAGCTATCGCATGTTCCGGGCGCGAATCTGATTCTGCAAGCCGCGCAGGAAGTACAGATCGGCGGTCGACAGTCAGATGCCCTGTACCAATACACATTGCAGGACGAGAATCTGGCAGAGTTAAACGAATGGATCCCGCGTCTGGTCGAGAAGCTGCAGACGAATCCGCTGTTGCGCGATATCTCAAGCGATCAGCAGAACCAGGGGTTGCAGGTTGATCTCCGCATCGATCGCGACACAGCCGCGCGGCTCGGCGTCACTCCGCAAACGATCGATGCGACGCTGTACGATGCCTTTGGCCAGCGACAAGTATCGACGATATTCAAAACCCTGAACCAATATCACGTGGTGATGGAGGTCTCGCAGCAGTTCCAGCAGGACCCGGATGCGTTGAGGAAAATTTACGTTGCAAGCTCGACCGGGGAACAGGTGCCGCTGAGTACGTTCGCGCACTTCGAGAGCTCGCGGACGCCACTTTCGGTAAATCACCAGGGACAGTTCCCTGCGGTAACGATCTCGTTCAACCTTGCTCCGAACATCGCACTGGGGCAGGCAGTGGACGCGATTGAGCGAGCGCGGATTGAAATCGGTGCGCCGTCTACTCTGGTCGGCGGCTTCCAGGGTTCAGCGCAAGCGTTTCAATCTTCGCTGTCAACCGAGCCGCTGCTGATTCTTGCCGCGCTGATCGCCATCTACATCGTGCTTGGCATGCTTTACGAGAGCGTGATCCACCCGATTACGATTCTTTCGACACTTCCATCGGCTGGCGTTGGCGCCCTGCTGGCGCTGATGCTGGTTGGCATGGACCTGAGCGTTATCGCGATCATCGGAATCATTTTGTTGATCGGCATCGTCAAGAAGAATGCCATCATGATGATCGACTTCGCCTTGCTGGCAGAGCGCGAACACGGCAAGAGCCCCGAAGATGCAATTTACGAAGCGTGCATGCTGCGCTTTCGCCCCATCATGATGACCACGATGGCGGCGTTGCTTGGCGGCTTGCCACTCGCATTGGGACAGGGCACGGGGTCAGAGCTGCGACGTCCGCTGGGCATCGCGATTGTCGGCGGCTTGATCGTCTCGCAGATGCTGACGCTCTACACCACTCCGGTGGTGTATTTGTTCTTCGATAAGATGCGCTGGCGCATCTTGCGCTGGCGCGGACAGGCTACCGAGAAGAGGCTGCCGCGCTTGATGGAAGTTACGTCGAGGTACACCGGCTAGGCGCGTGACGGTTAGACCAGCACAGTCTCCTGCTGGGTCGCAGCCTGCTTCACGCGATGTTCGGGGAAGTAGGCGTTCGTGACGTACTGATCGAGCATCCGCTGCGTGTTGAAGAAGCTGCCGTTGATGGCGATCGTGGCGCGCATGATCTGGCCCCACTGTTCAACATTCTTGTACGCCGGCAGAATTTTCGTATCGAGCTTGTCGTACAGGGAGCGGCTCTCTTCAGCCTCGTCATCTGATTCGACGATACCCCAGCCAGTTGCGCCTTCGACGCAGCCTTCAATCCACCAGCCGTCCATGGTGCTCAGACTTGGCACGCCGTTCATTGCGGCCTTCATGCCGCTCGTACCGGACGCCTCAAACGGGCGACGCGGCGTGTTCAGCCACAAATCAACGCCGCTGGTGAGCAGAGCGCCAAGCTCCCATTCATAATTCTCAAGGTACGTGACCTGGACCGAATCGGAATGCAGCCGATTGGCAGCCTCAACGACGCGCTGGATGAGCAGCTTGCCCTGTTCATCATGCGGGTGGGCCTTGCCGCCATACAGGATCTGGAGCCCGCCATGTGCATGAGCAATCTGCGCGAGACGTACCGGGTCAGAGAACAACAAATCCGCGCGTTTATAAGTTGCTGCGCGACGCGCGAAGCCGATGGTAAAGACTCCTTCGCGAAGCTGGCGTCCCGTCGTCTTTGCCACGTGGTCGAACAGCGCACGCTTTGCTTCGCCGTGACATGCCAGCAGATCAGCGGTCGGAATGCCGACGGCAGAACGCAGATAGACATTGTCGGTACGCCAGTCGGGCGTCGCCCGGTCGTAGAGCGCGGCAAAAGGCTTGCTTACCCAGGTCGGAGCGTGCACTCCATTTGTGATTGCGTGAACCTGGTAGGTGGGGAACATCTGTTGCGATATGCGGCCGTGCTGCATCGCCACTCCGTTGACGTAGCGCGAGAACCGCAGTGCGACGTAAGTCATGTTGAGCAACTGGTCAGGACAGCAGCCGCAGCGCTCGAGGAACGCAGCACGCTCAGCACCCAGAATGTTGCGCATCTGGTCCAGGCCAAAGCGGTCATGGCCGGCCGGCACCGGCGTGTGCGTCGTGAAGACGCAACGCTGCCGCACGGCCGCGATGTCGTCCTCTGTCGCGCTTGCGAGCGGTGCGCCGGCCAGACGGTCTTCCATCAGGCCGAGAGCGAGCAGGGCGGCGTGCCCTTCATTCATGTGAAACACGTCGGGGTGATAGCCGAGAGCTTCGAGCATGCGACCGCCACCTATACCGAGCACTGTCTCCTGACAGAGACGGTAGTAGCTGTCGCCACCGTACAGGCAATCGGTAAGGCGGCGCGACCACTCGTCGTTGCCTTCGACGTCAGTATCGAGAAACAGCACCGGGATGGTGTGTCCTGTTATGCCGACAATGCAGTGGCGCCACGCGCGGACGCGCACTTCGCGGTCTTGAACA
>DATMOZ010000021.1:0-7243 GCA_035567995.1 Acidobacteriaceae bacterium | reverse complement strand
CGGACGTCAACGACCAGCGCGGCGCGGGAAATTTCAGGAGACTGCTGCACCAGATCGGCGAAGCGAGACAACAGCTCCATCGGCAGGTTGTCGACGGAGTAGAAGCCGAGATCTTCGAAAGCCTTTAACGCCGAAAGCTTTCCCGACCCGGACATTCCAGTAAGAATGACCAGCTCATGCGAGTCAGAGTGTGAAATGGCAGCCGATGCGCGTTTCTTCGGCTTGGAGGACTTGCGGGGGGTCGAGCGCGCCATGCGGAGAGGGTATCACTGCCGGCCTTTTACCAAAGTCACAGACAGGAAACTAAACAGATTCACCCTCGCCGCGAATCAGCGTACTAGATCGGCGCTTCGATCAATTCCATCTTGCCATCGCGTTTGCGATGCAGCACCAGCAGGGTGCCTTCGTGGTTCCTGAAGAGGAACACCTCGCGGTCGCGGAATGCGGCTTCCTTCACAGCTTCTTCCAGCGTCATGGGGCGCAGCGCGACGCTATCCACGGTGCGGACGACGTGCGGTTCATGCACCTCCTTTTTCGAAGGAAAGCTGTGTACGACCACCGGGACACTGTGCTTAGCGACTTTACCGTTCTCGCTCGCCTTGCCGTTTCCGTTCACCTTTTCGCCGCGGTGGGTCTTGTGCACTGGTATCTCAGCGACAACTTTATCTTCCTTCGGCTGGCGCTTCATAGCGAAGACGCGCTCTTTGTTCCGGACTCCCTGCTCCTTCGCTCTTTCCAACGCGCCTTGCAATGCGCTGTCGATAGTGGTCGCTTCACACTTCGCGACGATGTCGCCTCGCTTGGTCGTTCCTGTAATTTCAGCGATCTGGCGGTGCTTCTCCGCGGTCAGGATAATGTGCAAACTCGCACTCTTTCCGAGGATGGGCTCAGTGCGCTCCAGGCCGCGTTCAACCTGGGCGCGAATTTTTTTGGTAATGATTACTTGTCTGCCGGTAATTTCGACCTGCATCTTCGTTCTCCGTTTTTTGCTTGTTGAGAGGTCTAGGCGCGGACTCGGCGCTGATGCGTACTGGGGATGTGTAGGTCTTCACGATATTTGGCGATGGTGCGGCGCGTCACGTCGATTCCCTGACCTTGCAGCATGTGCGCAATCTGCTCATCTGTCAACGGCCGTTGTGGGTCTTCATCGTCAATCATCTTCTTCACTTTACGCTTCAGCAGCATCAGTGGAGTGGTGGAACCCTCAGAACCTGCCACACCTTCTGAAAAGAAGAATCGCAACTCAAAAACGCCCTGTTGTGTATGGACATATTTGTTAGATACAGCTCGGCTTACTGTGGATGGATGCACGCCAATTTCTTCTGCCACATCTTTGATCATCATCGGCAGCATCGCATCGACACCGCTTTCGAGAAATCCAATCTGGCGCCTCACAATCGCTTCGCATGTGCGCAGAATCGTGTTCTTACGTTGATCGATAGAGCGCATCAGCTGAATCGCGGACTTGTAGCGCTCTTTCACATATTCGCGCACATCTTTCTCTGTGGTCTTCGAAGAAAGCATGCGGCGATAGGCCCGGCTTAATCGCAACGATGGCATGTCCTCTTCGTTCATAACGACCAGCCACTCATCATCGCGCTTCACAAAGGCAACATCCGGCTCGATCAGGCGAACATCGTCGGCGTTATAACGCTGACCTGGACGCGGGTCAAGTGTGCGAATCAAGTCAATTGAGTGCTGCACCACCTCTGCCTTCGCTGAGGTCGCCCGCGAGAGTTCGCGCGTATCGCGCTTCTGCAACAGCTGGAGGTGATCGCAGAGAATCAATTCCGCGACGCGGAATATTTCCTCCCCTGAGAATTCTTCCCGGAGCGAAGAGTCATTAGCCTTCGCGATGGCGTCTACGTCCGCGTCAACTCCATCTTCATGCGGTTCAACTGCGTCGCCCGCGTCATGGTGGTTTGCGGTCGCCTGTTCCGCCTCATAGTTTGCGCGACGCCGCGATGCTTCGTGCTGTTGCGTGTGCAGAGACTTTAACTGGATTAACAGGCACTCGCTCAGCGTTCTCGCCGCCACCCCTGCAGGATCGAGGTGCTGCACCAGATCCAGCGCCTTCTCCAGGGTGCCGCGCAAATGGCTCGCGGTTGCCGTAGTGGGGCCGTTCGGTGTCCCATTCGAATCGAGGCCATCCGGCGTCCACTCGAGCCGCAACGCATCCATCAGGTCGTCATCACTCGCCGTCAGGTAGCCCGCATTGTCCAGATTCCCGACGATCAGCTCTGCAGCACGGCGGCACTCTGGCGTCAGCTTCAGCGAACCCAGCTGCCAAAGCAGGTGGTCCGTCAGCGTTCCGCGTGAGGAGAGAAAGTTTTCAAACGAGGGCTTGTCTTCAGCGAACTCAACGGTGCTCGGCCCGCCCCGGAAGCCCGGGTCGAGGTATTCCTCAAAATAGCTGCCGAAATCGATCTCGTCGAACGGTTCGGGTTCCTTGCGCTCATCCACCGGGGTTTCCGCGGCAGCGGCAATGTGGTCAAGAATCGGAACCGTCTCGTCCACTTCTTCCAGGACAGGGTTCTCGATCATCTCGGCCTGAACCATCTCTTTGAGTTCTAACTTGTTCAGCGCCAGCAGATTGACCATCTGCACCAGGCCGGGTGTAAGCACCTGGCGCTGCGACACTTTTACGTTCAGTCTGGGTTGGAGCGAGGGCATTTTTTAACCTGACATGCAAGTGAACTGCCAAACGTGCAGACCATAGTGTACATCTGGTTCTGCCTGTGGCAACCGCAAAACGCTAGCTCAGCGAGAATCCTTCTCCCAGGTAGACGCGTTTCACTTCAGGATCGCTCCCCAACGCCTCTGGAGTGCCGTGCCGGAAGATAGTCCCCTGGTTGATGATGTACGCGCGGTCGGTGACCGAAAGCGTCTCGCGGACATTGTGATCGGTGATCAGAACGCCGATGCCGCTGGCCTTCAAATCGAAGATGATTTCCTGCAGGTCGAGCACTGCGATCGGGTCAATTCCTGAAAACGGCTCGTCCAGCAGGATAAAAGAAGGCTGGATCGCCAGGCAGCGCGCAATCTCGACGCGCCGGCGTTCCCCGCCGGAAAGCGCAAAGCCCTGCGTCTTGCGCACGTGGCCAAGATTCAGCTGCTCGAGCAGCTTCTCGAGCCGGGTGCGCCGTTGTTCCCATGCCAACCCCTGTTGCGTCTCCAGCACGGCAAGAATGTTTTCTTCAGCAGTCAGCTTACGGAAAACCGAGGGTTCCTGGGGCAGATAGCTGACCCCATAATTTCTAGCGCGCAGGTACATCGGCAGTCGCGAAATATCTTCCCCGTCGGCCAGAACGTGACCCGCATCCGGCCGCACCAGCCCGACAATCATGTAGAAGGTTGTGGTTTTGCCGGCTCCGTTTGGCCCCAGGAGCCCAACAACTTCTCCCTGATGGACTTCAATGCTGACGCCGCTGACCACCTGCCGGCCTCGGTACGACTTCGCAATCTGATCGGTGGAGAGCTTCTGCATTATTTCTGAACTCGCGTGCGCGTCGTAGTGATGCCACCGGCGCCATCGCCGACTTGCACGCTGTCGTCGCGGCTCAAGAATATCAGCGAATTTCCCGTGATGGTTCCGCGCACCACATCCGTCAACTGCGGCGGCTGTTCCGGCGTCCCAGTCAGAACAAAACGACCGTCGTTAGCGGTGTAAACCAGTCTCGATCCCGTGCCCTTCCTGCCGGGCTGTTCGAGGACAATATGTCCGGTGGACACAATTTTCTCAACCGCACCCGACATTCCTGGGAAAAGCGAATTGGCTGACTCCCCCTTCGGTTTCGGGTCCGGCGCTCCGGCAGTGGCGCCCCGGTCGCGTAACGTGACTGCCGCCTGATCAGCGCGAACGCGCGCCTCGGCGCTTTCCACCAGCGTCGAACCTTCAAAATTCGCAAGGCGATCAGTGTCAGAATACGTCAGTCGCTGACTCGAGACTCTCACCGGCGTTCCCGGGTGCGCGCCGGCATTGCTTACGAAGACGCTGTGTACCTGCGCCGGTCCAGAATCCGGCTCGCCGTGCGCGATCAGGCGCCCGCCGCTCCGCTCCATCTCAATTACTGGAGCTTCAACCGAACTCTCCTGCTGCCACAACCTCGCATGCCCCTTGAACACTGCCCGCTGCTGCGCGCGATACAGTTCGCCGCGATCCGCAACAACGTGCAGTGGCGGGGTCTTCGCCCCGGCAAAGTACGTCGCTTTAAGCGATCCCGTCGCAACCGTGTCTCCACTTGTCCGCGCAAAGACGATGCGTTGTGCTGAAAGATCGAGCGCCCCGTCATTCAACCGCGGAGCCGCCGCTCCATCTCCCGTCAGCGTAACCGTCTCATCTCCGGCGCGATACTCCGCTGCCTGGGCTCTCGCGGTTGAGACCGTCGGCGACGCTCCTGCTTTCGCAGGCGGAGAGGTCTGCGTAATCACGACGTTGCCTCGCTGAACCGCCGAAGAGATCACGTTGTGCGCTTGTCCCGATGAAGACGGCGCAAAGTCCACGACAAGAGCATCACTGCTGCCGGTCTGGGCCGGTCCGCCTGCAACCGTCCGTGAGAGTTGCGCATGTCCGTTGCCCTCGAGGTGCGAGGGCGATTTCCCGTCAAGCAGCGTTGTCGTCAGGCTGTCCGCGCCCAGCGTGGAATCTTCAGCCCTCCCGTCATTCGCCGCCTGAACGATGTGCACGGTTGCGCCGCCATTCGCCGTCAGCCGCTGCGCTTCACTGCGGTGCTCTTTCGTCGTAGCGAAAATAGCATCCACACGCTCCGCCTTCAGGTCCCGGCGCATAGGCGACTGTCCATGATTATTTGCTGCCTGCGTGTCGTGAATGGAAACTGCGCCGATCAACGACACATGTTCCAGCATGCCGTTTCGGTCGAACGTAATCAGTCCGTCGCGTGCCTCTGCCGTTGCGGTACGGTCCGGCTGCTGTTCCGTTGAACGCACGCCGCCATGAAGCCGAACCTCATTCAGCCTTCCCTCGCTATCAAAGTCGCCATCGGCAAAAGGAGCCGTCACCGTGGCATGTTCAGCTGTCTGAAGAGTCACACCACCCGTCGCATGAATGTTCTGCGGCTTTCCGTTCGCCGCTAACTCGGCGATCGCGTGCGCCGCAGAGGCAGTTTGCCCGTCGCTGTCGAAATGCGCGCCGGTCAGCTCCAACTGACGCGAATCCCGCTGATACGTCGCATGATCCGCGCGAACTCTGAAATTGTGTCCGCCCGTGTTCGATATGACATCGACGTCCGACTGCAACTCAAGCTGGCCGCTCGCAGCATCGTAGTTCGCTCCGCGCGCCTTGCCCTCCGCCTGTTGGAAGTGAAACTCCATATCGCCTTGGGTCGACGCGTTGCCGCTCGTCTGGTCAAACTTCAGCCCATGCGCCAGAACGTGCAAGGTGTCCGCATCTTCATGGACCTGATCGGGCTGCCCTGCCGGCCTTTTCGTCGCATCCGCGGCCGATTGAGGAGCGTGCAGGTCAAGATGCACTTCTCCGTTTGCGGTCGCCAGTCGAAGAGCGGGATCAAATTCGAACTCCGAACCTGTGATGCGGTCGGCGCGCCCATCCTTGTCGTAGAGCAGAATCCCAAAATCATGCAGCAGCACCCGTCCGCCGCCTTTGTATTCAACCGCTTTTGAGGCGTGCAGCGTAAACAAAGTTCGACCATGCTCTGATTTGGAAAGCGTAAATTCTTTCGCAGTACGCTGGATGTCTATGCCAAGCTTGCCCGGCAGATCACGCGCCACTTTGCGCACCTGGTAACGCGCATAAAAAAACGTACCTGCGATGCCGACGACCAGAAGGCCCGCAAGCACGAGGAACCACCGCCGCAGACTCTGTATGGATATGCGCATAGGTGCAGTAACTCAATTTTCTCACCCTTCGCTGCACCGGGTCCTGCCGCTCCGAAGTCCGCAGCGAGCAGTAGAATCGACCCATGGCCGACCAGCTTTACCTCAGCCTGTGGTTTCGCAATTTCCGTCTCGGGGACATGCCCGACGCATTGACGCGCGTCCTGCGTCAGGTGCGCGCCGACGGCGATGCGAAGATCGTCACAGCATCGTCGTACCCGCTCGACTGGAACGAAGCGGCCGCCTACCAGCGTGCATATTTTCCTGAGGAGACCGAGGCGTCAAAGCCCGAAGCCGCAGTCGCGGAAGCGACCGAAATTCTGCACGACGATTACGCCTATGAATTTGAAACCCGCTGGCCGCTGTGGACAGCTGAGAGCGTCGGCGGCCTCGATCCCATCTGGCACGAAGAAGAACGCGTGCTGCGCGTCATCGGCTTCGGCCCGCAGTTCGACGAGGGAGCATATCAGCAGAATGGGCACGTGCGCATTGACCTCGGCACCGACACTCCATTCCTCGAAGAGGAAGCGCCACTCGATCTCGAAAGCGCCGAAAAGTTGAAGGAAAATGTGCAGCGATTAGTCGACTTCGTCGGCCGCATCGAAAAGAACGCCGGCGTAGAGAACCGTCTGCTGTGGTCAGAAAGCGGCGAGAACCTGGCCAAGAAGCTGATCGCCCGGCTGCAAAAACTGAACTAGCCCGCGACGATTTCTGAGAAGTCTGCGATGCGGGAGAAATCGTCGAGCACCCGCGAGACGAGCGCCAGCCGGTTGCGGCGAATGTCTGCCTCCGGTGCCATGACCATCACCTTGTCGAAGAACGAGTCGACTACCGGCCGCAATGTCGCAATCTTCTCCAGCGCCTCGCGATAACGATTTGCCTTGCGCATCGCTTCCACCTCGACCGCGAGGGCGGCCGAGGCTCCGGCCAGATCTCGCTCGGCAGCATCTGCAAAAGCACTCTTATCGACGTCAGTCGCGAACTCTTCCTTCTTCTCACGAGCCTGCGCGAGAATGTTGCTCATACGCTTGAACGCTGCACTGACCGCAAGAAAATCCGCCGATCCGCGAACTGCAGTTAGCGCCTCTGCGCGGGCCGCCGCATCGCGCACATCGTCAGCGCCCACTTTCATCACGGCATTGACGACGTCGTATGCAAATCCGCGCACGTCGCGCAGATAGAAAGCAAGCCGCTCAGCAAAGAAAAGCTCAACCTTCTCATTCCTGTCGCCAGCCGCCCGCATCACCTGTGTCAACGTCAACGGCAATTGCGATGCCGCCAGTATCTTCACCACGCCATTCGCAGCGCGCCGCAATGCAAACGGATCCTTTGACCCCGTCGGCTCAAGCCCGATACCAAACATCTCCACGATCGTTCCAATACGATCGAC
>DATMOZ010000020.1:0-6232 GCA_035567995.1 Acidobacteriaceae bacterium | reverse complement strand
CACCGCTGCAGAGACCGTGAAGCGCAGCTTCGCCAGGGCCAGTAGGAGGTAGGCAATGCCAGAAAGCGCGATACCCGGATATATCACTTAAGACCGCATCGCGGGCGACTCATCCGCTACGGGTGCAGGATCGCTCTGCGTGGGTGCTGTAGGAAGCGTGAAATAGAACGTGCTGCCTTTGTGCAACTCGCTTTCTGCGCGAATCGCACCCCCATGCGCGAGCATGATGTGCTGCGCGATAGCAAGCCCAAGACCAGTGCCGCCGGACTCTCGAGAACGAGCTTTGTCTACCCGATAGAAGCGCTCGAAGATTCGATCCAGGTGCTCAGAAGGGATGCCCGCGCCTTGGTCCTTCACATAAAACTCGACGAAGTCTCCCAAATGCCGCGCGCCGATCGTCACGGTCTTTCCAACGCCTCCATACTTGACGGCATTTTCGATCAGGTTCGAGAAGACCTGCTGCATAGCGTCGGGGTCAGCAAGCACTGCCGTCTCGGTGATGGGGCCACGCTCCAGTTCGACGTCTGTTTCATGCAACATGCCTGAGAGCAAAGCCACTGCGTCATCCACCAGCCGAGTAGACGGAACCGGCGCGGCGCGCGGCCGAAATTCGCCGGATTCCACACGGGCGAGTGCGAGCAGATCTTCGATGAGCCGATGCATACGGGTCGCATTGCGCAGAATGATGTCGAGAAACTCTCGAGCATCGTCCTCCATACGCTCGTCGTAGTGCAGCGTCTCTACGTAGCCCGAGATCGACGTCAACGGGGTGCGCAGTTCGTGGGAAACGTTTGCGATGAAGTCACGCAATGTGCGCTCTACCCGCTCCACCTCGGTGACATCGTGCAATACAACAACTGCGCCGCCACCGGGCGTCGGTGCCGCATTGACCTCGAATGTGCGGCCGGGAGAAATCGAGGTAGCTCTTCCGGTTTGTGCTGTTTTGCGCAAGATTGCCTGTTCGACGCACGCCAGGACGGTGGGATCGCGTACCGTTTGAACCAGAGAACGTCCGATGCGCACCGGAGCCGCGATTCGCTCAACGACACGTTCCATCACGGCATTCGACCAGTGCACGCGGCCTTGCGCGTCCACTGCGATAACCGCTTCCTGCATGCTGTCCAGCAGAGCTTCGAGTTCGCGACGGCGATTTCCTATCGCCTGGAATTCCTGCTCGAGTCGGGCCATGCCCTGATCGAGCTTGCGCGTCGTATCGGCAGACACAGAGAACCCCGGATCGCTGATGCGGGCGTCGAGCCGACCACTGGCAAGATTGCCCGCGAAGCGATCCACCTTATCCAGATGCCGGCTGGCGATCTGCGCCAGCGGAATCGCTGCCAAGGCCGCGAGTGTGACGACTAATCCCGCGGCGATGAACACAGAATGTTGCGCGATCGCGTAGCTGATGAGCAGGCCGCCCAGACCCAGCAGGGCGATGAACGTGACCAGCAACTTTATGAAGAGTCCGCGCCGCAACCTGCGCTCCTTACTGCGCTCTTGTCCGTGACAAGTATGCTAAACAGCCTTTGGCATCTCAAAGCGATATCCGGCGCCGCGTACTGTCTTCAAGTAACGCGGATTCTCGGGATCTGTCTCTATCTTCTCGCGAATCCTGCGAACATACACGTCGACCGAGCGCGGCGTCACGAACCGTGCATCGCCCCAGACCGCGTCAAGCAGATGGTCGCGGGTGAAGACGCGGCCAGGATGACGAGCCAGGTATTCGAGCAGGCGAAACTCAGTCGCAGTGGTGCCGGTCATCTCTCCACGCACCATCAATTGCATTGCGCTGGCATCGATTGCGACTTGGTCGAAGGAAATCAGCGAAGGTGACGTTGGACGCTCGAAACGTCGCAGAACGGCTTTCACGCGGGCGACTAGTTCGCGGGGCGAGAAAGGCTTAGTGATGTAGTCATCCGCTCCGAGGTCGAGTCCAAGAACACGGTCATTTTCGCTGGCCCGCGCGGTCAAAAACACCAAGGGTACCGTAGCCAGACTCGCGTTTTGACGTAACCGGCGGCAGAGATCCAGCCCATCGCCCCCAGGCACCATGATGTCGAGCAGAAAAAGAACAGGCGGCTTGCGTTCGGCATCTTGAACAATCGTGCCAATGCTGCCAAAGAGCCGCACCTGAAATCCAGCGGCCTCGAGGTGATGCCGCACAAGCCTGGAAATGTCGGTATCGTCCTCCAGGACGAAGATGGTCTGGTTCAAGCTTTTAACCTCTCGCGGTGCGGGATTGACGCGCTGCCGCGACTAGCCTACCGCATGGCCCCAGTTTTTATGCAAAAAGCTCGTGAATGTTTGGCGTGTCTGCAACGGTTGCCCGAGCTAAGTCCCCCTATACTCTGGCGAGGATGCCGCCAGCCGGTAACGTTGCTCGCACTAAGACGAGAGTTCGGCAACAAGCACTTTAAGCGCCCGCTCGCACGCTGCCCTACCCACATCGCGATGCGTCACCAGGCGAATGCTGTCCACCGCAATCGCGCTGGCCAACACATTGCCTTCTTTCAGGCGTGCGCATAGATCAGCGGCATCGCGGGAGGCCTTGAGGCGGAAAATGACGATGTTGGTTGCGACATTGTTCGCGTCAATCTCGATCGCGGGCAGTTCAGCGAGTCGATCCGCCAGCCATTTCGCGTTCGCGTGATCTTCGTGCAGCCGGGCGGGCATTTGCTCGAGAGCGATCAAGCCTGCGGCGGCCAGGACCCCGACCTGACGCATTCCTCCTCCCAACGCTTTTCGAAAGACACGTGCCTGCTCGATATGCTCGCTGCTGCCAACCAGCATTGAGCCGACTGGCGCGCAGAGTCCCTTGGACAGACAGAACATTACCGTTGCGAATCCCGTGCTCAGATCGCGTACCGTGCTGCCACAAGCCACAGCAGCGTTAAAGACACGCGCTCCATCGAGATGCACTGGTAAACCGGCCGCGCTCGCACCTGTCCATATTTCTTGCAACACCGCGAGTGGTGTCACGGTACCGCCCGCCATATTGTGGGTGTTCTCAAGCGAAATCAGGCCAGTTTGCGCGCGGTAGTAAATCGACGGAGCGATTGCTGCGCGGATCTGGCTCCAGTGCAACACGCCGGCCGTTCCAGAAACGGTGCGCGGCATCACGCCGGAGAAAGCCGAGAGCATCGCCATTTCCCAATCGAGAATGTGCGCGCGGGACTCGCAAATCACTTCCTGCCCGTGCTGCGTGTGCAGGCGGATCGCAATCTGGTTCCCCATCGTCCCAGTAGGCACGAAAATACTCGCTTCTTTGCCGAAGATTTCCGCCGCTCGCTCTTCCAGTTTACGAACGGTTGGATCTTCGCCATAGACGTCGTCGCCGACTTCAGCTGCGGCCATCGCTGCGCGCATTTCTGCCGTGGGTTTTGTTACCGTGTCGCTGCGCAGATCAATCATGCAGGAAGTTTCTCTCCTATGAATCGTTCAAATACTTCGTTCGATAACAAGCGGCCCCGTTGCGTCAGCCGTACGCGCCGGTCAATGCGTTCCACGAGTCCTTGCGCGATTGCGTCTTCTACGATGGCTCGGTGCGGCCCAAGCGCAGCGACACCGTACCTCGCGGTAAGTTCATCGACCGCCACTCCGCGCACCATACGAAGCCCGAGGAACCACTCTTCTTCAAGCGCTTCGGCGCGACTCACCGAGGTGGCGTCAGACGCAAACGTGCCCGCGAGGAAGTTCTCCATCGAGTCGGTCGTCGCGAGTCGCACTGCTTCCCTGCTGTGCGTATGGAGCATCGAATGCGCGTCAAGACCGAAGCCAAGGTATGGATTGCGTGCCCAGTACTTGTTGTTATGACGCGATTCACGCCCAGTTCGGGCAAAGTTTGATATCTCATACTGCCTGATTCCCTGCAGCTCGAGTTGCTCACAGGCGGAGATGTAGAAGTCTGCCGATAGATCCTCCGGTGGAACTTCGTGCGCGTGATAGCGGACGCCGCCGGCAATCACCTCCAATCCCAGGCGGGAATCTTCATCGACCTCAAGCATGTAAACGCTCGCGTGAGGCACTGCGGTTTCTAACAATACGTCGAGTGATTCTTGCCAACTCGCTTCGGTCTGTTGCGGCAATCCGGCGATCAAGTCAACATTGATGTTCTCGGTCCCGCAGTTGCGAAGGCGCTGGATGTCTTCGAGGATCTGTTCGCGCGTGTGCAACCGTCCTACGGCTTTTGCTTCGGCGTCGACAAAAGATTGCACGCCGAGGCTCACGCGGTTCACACCCCACCCGCTAAAGCTCGCAAGCAGCGGGTCTGGAATTTGCCCGGGTGCACACTCCATCGTGATTTCGGCGCCGGCCGCGACTGTAAATTCAGCTCGTACAGTCGAAAGGCATCGTTCAAGCAGTTCAACGGGCAACAAGCTCGGCGTGCCGCCACCAAAATAAACCGTGTCCACGATTTCGGGCAGTTGCGCGCCGATCTTTGTTGCATATGTGCGCGCGCCGCGCAGGTCTTCGCAGAGCCGATCAACATAGAGTGCCATGCGGTCGCGCGAGAAAACTCCCGAAGCGAAGTTGCAATAGCTGCACTTGGCGCGGCAAAAAGGTACGGAAATGTAGACGCCCAGTGTTTCCATCGATTAAAAGGTCCTGGAATCGATTTTCCCATGCCTGAATCTTATTGGGCAGACCCGTACAATAAGCATTGCCGATGGCCGACGAAAAAGCTCCAGCACAAAAGCCCCATGACGATGACGCGGTCGGCAAGGCCTATGACAGCCGGCTGATGGGTCGTCTTCTTCGCTACCTGAAGCCTTACTGGCTTGCCGTCGTAGTCTCGCTCATCGCGATTGCCGTCAAGTCGGTCTGCGACGTACTCGGTCCTTTCATCACCAAGGTTGCGGTCGATCGCTACCTCGATCCCACCCATCGCAATGCGCAACTGCCGTTTCTTAACCGATGGCTGTCAAACGATGCCATTACAGGAATCAGCCAACTGGCCGGTTTATATATCGCGACGCTGCTTGTCAGCTACGGTCTGGAGTTTGTGCAGACCTATCTGATGCAGTGGACCGGGCAGAAAGTCATGTTCGATTTGCGCACACAGATTTTCAGTCACCTGCAGCGGATGCATCCGGCCTTCTTTGATCGGAACCCGGTCGGTCGGCTCGTCACACGGGTCACCAGCGACGTTGATGCGTTGAACGAAATGTTTACCTCGGGCGTCGTGTCGATCTTCGAAGATGTCTTTGTCCTTCTGGGCATTATTTTCGTCATGTTGCGTATGAGTTGGTGGCTGGCGTTGATCGCGCTGTCGGTACTGCCGTTGATCCTCATAGCCACGCGCATTTTCAGGCACTATGTTCGCGAGTCCTACCGGCGCATTCGCGCGGCGATTGCTCGCATCAACAGCTATACCCAGGAACACGTCAGCGGTATGAGCGTCGTGCAGCTCTTCAATCGCGAAAAACGCTCTTATCAAGCGTTCGAGGATGTGAACCGCCAGCACATGGACGCTTTCAAAGACCAGATTCTTGCGTACTCCCTTTACTATCCGGTCGTCGAACTGTTCAGTTCACTCGCCATTGCTCTGATCATCTGGCTCGGCGGCGGCGGGGTTCTGCGCAATACCGTGACGCTGGGTGTGCTGGTCGCGTTCCTGCAATATTCGCAGCGATTCTTCAGGCCTATTCAGGATCTGAGCGAGAAATACAACATTCTGCAAGCAGCGATGGCGGCGAGTGAGCGCATCTTCAAGCTTCTTGACACGTCCCCTGAACTTCTTACCCCTGAAGTCGCAAAGGCTGGAGACGGATCTGGTCGTATCGAATTTCGCAATGTGTGGTTCACCTATCAGCGTTTGGATGAAGAAACACTGGCACGGCTTCGCAACTCTGAAATACCTCCCGACGATGGAAGCATCGAATGGATTCTGCGCGGTGTAAGCTTCACCATTCAACCAGACGAAACGGCGGCGCTGGTCGGCCACACGGGTGCCGGCAAAACCACAATCACCAGCCTGATGATGCGTTTCTACGATATTCAGCATGGGCAGATTTTGGTGGACGGTGTCGATGTACGAGAACAGGACCTCAGCGAACTGCGCCGGCGCTTCGCGGTTGTGCTGCAGGATCCTTTCCTTTTCAGCGGAACAATCGCTTCGAATATTCGCCTCGGCACCGACTGGATCACAAATACGGATCTAGAGCGGGTGGCTGAGGAGGTAAATCTTTCAGAGTTCATAAACACGTTGCCAAGTGGGCTGGAGGAGCCAGTG
>DATMOZ010000019.1:0-17125 GCA_035567995.1 Acidobacteriaceae bacterium | reverse complement strand
CAGTGATTCCGACGGCGTCAGCGTTCTGCGCGATCAGAAGTTCACGACGTGGTCGACGCAGGAAGGATTGTCGAGCGACGCAACCAGTTCGGTGTTGCAGAGCGCGGACGGCAGCGTATGGGTTGGCACCAACGGCGGCGGACTGAATCGCATTAACGGCAACAAAGTTACCGCGTACTCCACGGCGAATGGAATGGTCAGCGACGTTGTGCTCGCGCTCGCAGACGACGCGGCCGGAAATCTTTGGGCAGGCACGCCCGATGGATTGATGCGTTTCAGAGAAGGCTCGTTCACGACTTACACGTCTGCTGACGGACTCGCCGACGATTTAGTGCGCTCGCTGCTCGCGGACCGCGATCAGTCGCTATGGATTGGCACGCGTCGCGGACTGACGCATTGGAAAAATGACCAGTTCAAAACTCTGACGCGTAACGACGGATTGGGCAGTGACCTGGTCGGCGCGATGGTGCAGGACCGCGACGGAGACCTGTGGGTTGCGACCTTTGGCGGGTTATCGCGCGTCCGCGACGGTCGCGTTGAAAACTTCACCATGCGCGATGGCCTGTCGGGCAACGTCATCACCGCGTTGCACCAGGACGGACAAGGCACACTCTGGATCGGCACCAACGGAAACGGTCTGTGCCGCTGGAACGGAAAGAACTTCTTCAGCTTTGCGCGCGAATCCAGTCTGCCCAAGCTGATTTACGCGATGCTGGAAGACGCGAGCGGAAATCTGTGGCTGAGTTCGGACAAGGGAATCTATCGCGTTGCGCTCAAAGACCTGAAAGCATTTGAAGACGGCAGATCGCAGCAGATCGCGGCATCTGTCTACGGAACCGCAGATGGCATGCGCACGCGCGAAGGAGCAGGCGGAAGCCATCCCGCGGCGTGGCGTACGACCGACGGACAGCTCTGGTTTGCAACGCTTAAGGGGCTGGCCGTCGTTGATCCGCAGCACATGCCGGAGAACCTGTTGCCTCCCCAGGTGGTGATCGAGCGGATCTCCGTCGACGATCAGGTCGTCTCGCCGGAGGCGATCGCTGATGTCGCTCCGGGACACTCGCATTTTGCCTTTGAGTATGCCGGCCTGAGCTTCGTCGCGCCGCAGAAGGTGCGCTATCGCTACAAGCTCGAGGGCTTTGACCGCGACTGGACCGATGCCGGCGCACGCCGTATCGCGTATTACACGAATATTCCCGCGGGCCGCTACCGCTTTCGCGTGCAGGCCGCCAACAACGATGGCGTCTGGAACGAAGAGGGTGCCGCAGTCGGGTTCCGCTTGCGACCGCACTTCTATCAGACGATCTCGTTCGCGGTCGCTCTGATCGCTTTGCTCACGCTGATTATCTTTCTGCTGTACCGGCTGCGTGTGCGGCGCATTCAACGGCAGTTTACGGCTGTGATTGCGGAACGCAATCGCCTGGCCCGCGAAATCCACGACACGCTGGCGCAAGGTTTCGTCGCTGTCTCCGTGCAACTCGAGCTGATGTCGCAGCTGCTCTCCGCCTCGGCGCTCGACGCAGCGCGGCAGCAACTCGATCGCACGCGTGAACTGGTGCGAGATGGTCTTGCCGACGCGCGCCGCTCGATCTGGGACCTTCGTTCCGACGGCAAGGATGGAGACACGCTACCGGCAAGGCTGACGCGCGCCGTTACTCAGGCAATCCAGCAGGTTCGGCCGCCGGCCGCGATCGCGACCCATCTGGACATTACGGGGACATATATGCCGCTGGCGCCGTCGGTGGAGAATGAACTGCTGCGCGTTGCGCAAGAGGCAGTCATGAATGTCGTTCGGCATTCACGCGCCACAAATGTGACCGTGCGTTTGCTCTATGATCCGAAGCGAGTGTTGCTGGAGATTGCGGACGACGGCTGCGGCTTCGATCCGGCAACGGTGCGGTCTACGGCGCAAGGACATTTTGGCCTGACCGGAATACGTGAACGGGCACGGCAGGTCCACGGCCAGGTCACGATTGAGAGTGCGCCCGGCAACGGAACGCGAGTCCGTGTGGAAGCGCCAACCGCAAACGAACGGCGCGAGTAGACAGGAGAACCAATGGCAGAAACGATCCGGATACTTGTAGTTGACGATCATCACGTCGTCCGTCAGGGGTTCGTGGCCCTGTTGAAGACCGTGCCCGACCTGCAGGTGATCGCAGAGGGGTCAGACGGCGCTGAAGCGATCGAGTTGTATCGCAAGCACAAGCCCGACGTGACGCTGATGGATCTTCGGATGCCCACAGTCGGCGGCGTCGAAGCCATTCAGCGTATCCGCTCTGAATTTCCTGCAGCGCGCATCATCGTGCTGACCACCTACGACGGAGACGAAGATATCTATCGCGCGCTACAGGCGGGCGCTAAGGCATATCTGTTGAAGGGTATGTCAGTCGATGAATTGATCAGCGCGGTACGCGCCGTGCACGCCGGCAAGTCGCGCATTCCCGCGCCAATTGCGGAGAAGCTCGCAGAGCGCATGGGTGGCCCCGAATTGACCAACCGCGAGCTCAGCGTGTTGCAGCTGATTGTCCGCGGCAAGAGCAACAAAGAAATCGCCAGCGATCTCGTCATCTCAGAAGCAACCGTCAAAACCCATATCAACAGCCTGCTCGGTAAGCTCGGCGTAACCGACCGCACGCAGGCCGCTACCGCAGCAATTCAACGTGGCATCGTCCATTTCAACTAGAACCGATTTCTCAGAGGGACCAGCAATGAAGCGGCTCACGATACTTCTCCTGTTCGTCATTACAGCATTGACGATGTCCGCCCAGAGCAACAAGGCAAGCTGGCGAGCCGCCAGTCCCGGCGATCTGCAGTCACTGCTGCCGGCGCGTGCCACCGTTGAAAAGGAACATATCGAGACCGAGATGCGCACCGCATCGGGCATCACTAACGGTCACGGAAAGTTTGTTGCCGGGGTCGTGCTGATCACCGCAGGCTATTCCGCGGACGGCAAGTATTCGCATTACTTAGTCGTGCAATCGCCAATGAAGATTGGGGAAGTCTCACTCGCTCCCGGAGACTACGTGTTCGGCTGGCAGCGCGGAGAGGATGCACTCGACGTGAAATTTTACGAAGCCACCTCAGGAAAATTTCTGGGCACTGTGGCTGCGCATCGCATTCCATCGACGACGCGCGTCGAGTCATTCCGCATCTGGCCGCCGGGCGAGAAACAATTTATTCAGATCGGCCGTTTCGGTCTTCCCTATGAGTTAAAAGACTGAAAACACTGAGCGAGTCAGCGAGGCAGCAAGCCAGCGAGTTAGCGAGCCAGCGCTCATAACGAGCCAGCAGTCAGCGAGTTAGCGAGTCTTGCTGACGCCCCGACTAGCTGACTAGCTGACTTGCTGCTTCTAGAGTTTTGCAGGCAACGCCGCGTACATGCAGAAACTCATAACTAGTAACGGGGGAACTCCCCCTAAGGAGGAGGTTCGACCGATGACCAATCCACAGTCGGGCTCACAGCAAGGTCAACAAGGCACCCAGAAACCTGGTCAAGGCCAGCAACAGCAAGGCCAGCAGGGACAAAAACCAGGCCAACAGCAGGGTGGCGGCTCGAGCCAGGACAAAAACAAATAGCTCTGTCCCAGAATGGAGCAAGGGCCACAGGTGCATCATCGTCGCCCTTGCTCCGACCACTCTGATCTATCGCCTACAGGTTAATCCGTAAATAAATCGCGCCGGCCGTCGGGCACTCCGAGTACGGCGTCGTCTGCTGAAATCCGAGTTGCTTGTACAGCGCGATCGCGGTTGTCATTATTGGCATAGTATCCGCGAACATCTCGCAATATCCCTCGGCGCGTGCCTCTGCGATCAAGAATTCCATCACGGCGCGACCGACACTCTTGCCGCGAAATTCCGGTCTGACGTACACGCGTTTTGCTTCGCATCGCAGAGCGTCCAGCTTCCTGAACGCCCCGCACCCTGCCAAAGCATTATCGGCGTACGCAATCAAAAGCCGTCCTGACGGCGACGCGTACGCTCCGGGCAGGCCCTCGACCTCCGCTGCGAAATTCTGAAAAGAAGAATCGAAACCAAACGATGCCCAATATTCGCGAAGCAGCGAACGCGCAACTTCGATTGCCGCGGGCGTGTTGGCGATCTGAATTTCGATCACACAATCCCTCCCTGGCCAGCCGTTAGTCCAATGTCGAACAGACCACTCTTCGTTGAATTAATAGGTATAGACTCCGCATTGCGGGCTGTCGAAAGCGAACGCCCGTTGCAGGATCTACGCAAAGCTTTGAGGACTATCAAAATGGCTGCAGCTGACCAGACTCTCAATCCTTACGCTTCACACCTCGGGCAACAAGATGCCCTTGAAGTTCTCGAGGCGACGCCCACCAAGTTGAACGCGCTCATCACCGCCATCAGCCCGCCGGTCCTGCTGCAGGAACGCGCGCCGGGCAAGTGGAGCGTGCGCCATATCCTCTGCCACCTCGCGGATACAGAATCTGTCTTCTCATTCCGCCTGCGGCAGACCATTGCAGAAGAGCATCACGTCATTCAGCCGTACGACCAGGAGAAGTTCGTTATCGCGTATGACGCTGTCTCTCCACAGGAAGCGCTCGCGGCTTTCACCGCATTTCGCAACTGGAACCTCGCCCTGATCAAGGCAGTCGGCCCCGAGACAATGTCAAAGAAGGTGACGCATCCTGAGCGAGGAACGATGACGTTCGCGACCATCGTCGAAACGATGGCGGGGCACGACCTGAATCACCTCAGCCAAATTCAGGCATGCAAAGACAGTTAGCCTGCGATTCTTTTGCACGCGACGTTAACTGGCGTCGTGCTTCGCCGCGTATTTCTCTGCGCCCATGAAGTGTAGAGAAACATACGGCTCATCGCCGACCACCCAGCTATCGTGTCCGGGCGCAATATAAAAGACGTCGCCCGGCCGCATCTCGATCACGCGTCCGTCGTCCATCGCTGCCGTCGCGCTTCCGGAGACAACCATGCCGACATGCTCGACCTGACAGCTTGCAGAGCCGGTGGCCGCGCCCACGTCGACAGACCACTTCCAGCCCGGCTCATACGTCGCTCGACCGATGGTCATACCGCCGAGAGTAACGAGGTCGAACTTGCCCTTAGAGAAAACGCGCGTCTCATCAGGGGAATCGAATCGCTTCAAAATTACTTCTAGCATTGGATTTCTCCTCAGCAGCTTGCACTTTTTCGCTACTCACCCGTGAACGATCATAGGCGCTGACATATCCGGGAACCTGAATCTCAGGGGGCAGACGCACATCGCGAATCGGTTCGCCTTTTGCGAGTGTGAGCGGCAGCACGCCCGCCCACGCGTTCAGAGCATAGTCCTCCTCATCATCCATCGGCGGCCCGGTGCGAATCTTGGCGGACGCCTCCTCCAGCGCGAACGCGAGCACGGCGGTGGCCTTCATCTCCTGCGTGGATGGATGCCTCACGTCCTTCCACCGGCCCGGAACGAGGTGTTCTGTGATCCATTCGAGCGCCAGAAGCTTTTCTGACGGCTCCTCGACGAGTCGGCCCCGGCCGAGTATGACGACGGAGCGGTAATTCATCGAATGATGAAATGCGGAACGCGCCAGCACGAGTCCGTCGAGCACTGTGATGGTGATGCAAGCCTCAGCGCCCCCGCCGAGTGCGCGCAACATGCGGCTAGCTGCCGATCCGTGTATGTACAACGTGTCGCCATGGTGTGCGTATGCGGTGGGAATGACGAACGGAGTGCCGTCGGCGACAAAGCCGACATGGCAGACCATACCTTCGTCAAGGATGGAATAAACTGCCTCGCGCGTGTAGGTGCCGCGCTTTGGCAATCGATGTAACTGTGTGCGCTCTGTCTGGGCGATGGGTCTCATAGTTCGCGAAGATACTCATGCGAGTGGTCTACTACAATATCCATTTTGCGGCTCTTATATCAGTCCACTTCGCGAGTGCAAACTTCATAGTATGGACATCTCCGTTGTGCTCGATCCGTCCAGCTCCACCGCGCTGCACCAGCAGCTTTACGCTGAACTGCGCTCCGGCATTCTCGCGGGCCGTTTTGCTGCGAGCGACAAGCTGCCGTCCTCGCGCGCGCTTGCTCAGTCGCTCAGCGTCTCGCGGATGACGGTTACCCAGTGTTATGACCAACTCATCGCCGAAGGCTATCTCGAGCCGAGACGCGGCTCAGGGACCTATGTTTGCTCAGTTTTACCGGAGCTTACATTCTCGCCCGCTTCGCCCAAACGCGACACGAAGAAGGCAGACCCGGAGAGGCCAATCCGGCTGTCGCGCTATGGAATCGAACTGCAAGCGCATCTTGTGAAAGCGCAAACCGCACCGCCCCCTGCTTTGCGGTTGGATTATCTCGGCCCCGACGTCTCTAATTTCCCGACGCGCACCTGGTCGCGGCTGCTCGCCCGGCATTCGCGAAACGCCAAACGCGAGTTGTTCGCATATGCGCCGGATGCACGCGGCCACCGGCCATTGCGCGAGGCGATCGCTCATTACCTCAAGAAGGCGCGGGCCGTTGACTGCGATGTCGACCAGATAATTCTCGTCAACGGTTCACAGCAGGCGGTCGATCTTTCGGCCCGCATCCTGCTCAATGACGGTGACGCCGTGGCCCTCGAGAGCCCGGGATACCTCGCCGCCGCGCGCGTCTTCAGCGCGCAAGGCGCGACCATCGTGCCCATCGCCGTCGATGAAGAAGGCATGGACGTATCGAGACTGCAGCGTTTGAAAAGCAAAGCGCCGAAGCTGGTCTTCGTCACCCCATCGCACCAGTTCCCGACCGGCGCTTCGCTGTCGCTTACGCGGAGACTAGCTCTACTCGAGTGGGCGAGCCAGCACAACGCAGTCATTCTCGAGGACGACTACGACAGCGAATATCGCTACAGCGGGCGTCCTCTGCCGTCGCTGCAAGGCATGGCCTCTGGCGCGCCGGTGCTCTACGTCGGCACTTTTTCGAAGACTCTCTTTCCCGGATTGCGAATCGGGTACGCAGTCGTTCCCACGTCGCTCGTGCGAGTGTTCGCGCGCGCCAAGTTTCTCACCGACCGGCAGGGCCCGTCGATCGAGCAATATGCCCTTACCGATTTCCTGAATGAGGGTCACTATGAGAGGCACATTCGCCGCATGCGCCGGCTCTACGGCCAGCGGCGCAGCCTGCTGGTGGATTTGCTGCGAAAGCACTTCGGCGACGCTGTCGTCATTCGCGGAGACAACTCCGGCATGCACCTGCTTGCCGAGTTCGATCTGAAAATCAGTGAACGGGAGGCATTTGCGAGGGCCGCAAACGCAGGCGTCCGGCTTGAACGAGTCCATCGTTTCGAAGAAACGAAGCGCAGCGGCCGACATCAGGCGTCATTCCTGTTCGGCTTCGCCCAACTGTCTGAGCGCACGCTGCGCGACGGAGTGGCTCGGCTCGCGGTTGCCTTCCGTTGATGCGCGACGCGGAGTGTGCACGCCGATTAAGATGGCCGATTAAGATGGCTGCACTCGGCACGATATGACAAACACTCTTTTCGCATCCGCTTCTCTCGCCGCGCTTCTCCTTTGCCAACCGCTGAGCTCTAACGCGCAAGCATCGCCGGCGGATTCGCGCCCGAAACTTCTCCATGCCGCGCATATGCTGGACATCGAGAGCGGACGTCTTCTGTCTCCCGGCGAGGTCCTCGTCCAGGGCGAGCGCATCCAGGCAGCCGGCACTAGCGTTTCGCGGCCCGCGAATGCGGAAGTCATTGATCTCGGCGACGCCACGCTGATGCCGGGATTAATTGACGCGCATGTGCATCTCTTCCTGCATCCGGGCGCCGAAGATACACAGGCGTTTCGCGAATCTGTCGCGCAACGCACCATCCTGGCCGCGATTGCGGCGCACGATGATCTGATGGCCGGCTTCACCGCGGAGCGCGACATGGGCACAGAAGGCGCAGGCTCGGCGGATACCGCGGTGCGCGACTCGATCAACCAGGGACTCATTCCCGGCCCGCGCATGCGCATTAGCGGCAACGCCATCAGCATTGTTGGCGGGCACGAAGATGCCGTCGACTACAACCCGCAACTTAACCTGCCATCGAACGCGACGTACGCCAACAGCGCAGACGATCTGGTCAGAGTAATTCGTCAGCAACTGAAAGAAGGCGGGGACTTCATCAAGATTTACGAGACCGGCCCCGACTCGATCTCCGATGGCAAGTTCTCCACTCCCTACCAATACACCGCGGAAGAACTCCATCGTGCCGTGACAGAAGCTGCGCGTCAGGGCAAGCGTGTCGCGGTACACGCAACCGGAGAACCTGGGACGCACTACGCAGCCGAGGCGGGCGTCGCATCCATCGACCACGCACTTCAACTCAGCGACGCGACCATCCAGTTGATGAAGGAGAAACAAATCTTCGCTGTCCCGACCCTCACCATCTTCGAATATTTCGCTGCCCATGCCGCTTCTCCCGCGCAAGCCGAGCGCGAGCGGGCGCTGTTCGAGTATCACGCGCAACAGTTTGGCACGCAGGTGAAGGCCGGCGTTCCCATGGCCGTCGGCAGCGACGTTGGCCCGTTCCCGCACGGCACACAGGCGCGGGAATTCGAGTTGATGGTCCAGTACGGAATGGCCCCGCTTGCCGTTCTGCAATCCGACCTGCTCAACGGCGCCAGGCTGCTTGACTGGGAAAATCAAATCGGAAAACTAAAGCCCGGTTATTACGCCGACGTGATCGCCGTGCCCGGAGATCCGCTGAAGGACATCAGCACACTCGGCAAAGTTTCCTTCGTGATGAAGGGCGGCGTGATTTATCGCCGCTGATCGCGCATCGACTACGGTTCGTCGGCATAGACGGCGATCACCGGCTTGCCGCCTTCGTTCAGCCGTGCGCGATACATTCCCTGCGTGTTGAAACTCCACGCCATCTCACCGTCGGGCGCAATTGCGATGAGACCGCCATCGCCCTTCAAGCCCTGCAGTTCTTTGTGTATCACTTCGTCGGCGGCACGTTGCAGCGACATTCCCTTGTCCTGCACCAGTCTGCAGACCTCGCGCGCGACGGTCAGACGAATGAAGTACTCTCCCGTACCGGTTCCTGAAACCGCGCAGGAAGCATTCGAAGCGTAGGTACCTGCTCCAATGATGGGCGAGTCGCCAACCCGGCCCCACCGCTTGCCTTCTACTCCGCCGGTCGAAGTGCCCGCGGCGATATTGCCCGCTTTGTCCAAAGCGACCACGCCGACTGTGCCAAATTTGTGTGCATCGGCGGGCTCAATCTCCGCCACAGGCTGCGGCGGCGCAGGCGGTGCGCCGGCAGGCCTCGGCGGTATCGGCAGGTTCTGCTTTTTCAAATAGCGCACCAGCGACTGCCAGCGACGCTCGGTGAAAAAGAAACTCGGGTCTACCTCTTCCAGCCCCTGTGCTTTCGCGAATGCGTCTGCACCAGGACCGATCAGCATGACGTAGGGAGACTTCTCCATCACAGTGCGAGCGAGGCTGATCGGATGGCGCGTGCGGGTCACGCCGGCAACCGCGCCGGCCTGCAACGTTGCGCCGTCCATGATCGCAGAGTCCAACTCGTTCTTACCCTCTGCGGTGAAAACAGCGCCACGACCGGCGTTGAAAAGAGGATCGTCCTCCATCATTTGAATCACTGCTTCGATCGCATCGAGAGAAGAGCCGCCTTTGTCCAGCACCGCGGCTCCCGCCTGCAGCGCCGCGTTCAGACTGGCGCGATAGGCCGCTTCTGTTTTCGGATCCATGCTCTTGCGCTCGATTACACCAGCGCCGCCGTGCAGCACAATGGCCCATTTATGTTGCACTGGCTGTTGCGCCTGAGCGCCCAACGAAATCGCGAAGGAAAAAAACAACACCGCCAGAATTGCAACAACCGTGTTCTGAAAATATCCCACGCGCACACTCCTGATCGCTATGTACTCTACATTGCAATTGAACTCTCTATCCATTAACGGCTACTCTGCATCGAATGAACATGAACAGGTTGTCGTCAAAAGCGATCTCTGGCACTCTTCTCGGCATTCTGCGCCAGGGGACGACGCCGACCCGGCTGGCGATTACGCTTGCAGTGGGCATCTGCATCGGATGCTTCCCGGTGCTCGGCGCGACGACCATGCTCTGCATCCTCGTGGCGTTTGCGTTTGGCCTCAATCAGGCAGCCATTCAGGTCGGCAATTATCTCGCATTTCCGCTGCAGCTCCTTTTGACCATTCCGTTCCTCCGCCTCGGCGAACGCATCTTTCACACTGCACACTTGCCGCTAGCGCCGGCCCAGCTGCTGACGATGGCGCGCGGCGCCCCTAACCAGACAGCCAGAGCCGTGGTCTTCGGACAGGGACATGCGATCGTCGCGTGGGCGCTGATCGCACCGGTCGCGGCGCTCCTCCTCACGGTCTTGTTCGTCCCGCTGCTTCGCAATCTCATGCGCAGCTCAAAAACGTCTACGCCCCGCTTTGACGGCGTTGCATCCTAAAACGTAGAACAGGCAAAAAGGAAGGTTCCCTCATGGCACTTCATAAGCTCGCGTCCATCGGCCGACGGAAGAACGTCGTTCAGATCGTCCCGCCAAAGAATCCGCCCGGTACTCACGAACTTGTCAGCGCTCCGCTTGCCACGCCCACCGGTCCCGGAGGAGCGCCAGGTTTCCACAACGTTGCAGGCAGCCAGATCGTGAATCCGGAAGTGACGAACGTCTATCTCGGCCCCTTCTGGGCAGACCAGACCGTTCTCGAAGGGTTCAGCAAAGCCATTGTTGAGAATGGGTACCTCGATCCCCTGCGCGACCTTGGCTACGGCACCGGGTCTGGCACCTATCTCGGGTCCGTTCAAGGCTCCGCTCTCGCATCGGGCTCTACATTCACCGATCAGGATGCCCAGACCACGCTGACCGCCATGCTTAATGCAGGCCAGATCACCGGCAACGTGAACAGTCTGTTCATGCTGATTCTGCCCAGCGGCGTCACGTCGCAACTGGATCCGGCAGACTCCTCCTGCGCGCAGTTTTGCGGCTATCACGAAGCCTTCTCTTACAACGGCGTCGAGATCGCATACGCCGTTCTTCCGTCGACCGACTGTCAGGCGTGCGGAGGCGAATTCAACGACTTCACCGCCGTCTATGCGCATGAACTGGCCGAATCAGTCACCGACAAAGTTCCCGGCCAGGGATGGGTCGCCGACGATGGCGAAGAAAATGGCGACCTCGAAGCGTGGATTCTGCTGCCGTGGGGACCACCTGACAACTCAACTGAGTACATGGTGCAGGGCTACTACACCAACGAGAGAGGCGACACTGTCGGCGCGTGGCGCGACGCGACACCGCCACCAACACCCGCTTAGATATCAGTCCATCCCGTTTGGGAGGAGTGCGGGTTCAGGTCCTGATCCATCGCCGACGCAATCAGAGTGTGGTCCATTCCGGCATTGGCATCGCCGACGCCGCGGAATTCCCGCTGGTATTGCGACGTGCCCGGGCCCGGTTCAGCCTCATCGAGCGTGAAGCCGTCAAGACTGATGTTCACAGATCGGATTGTCTCGTTGCCATCAGCGACGATCTCGACGTTGATGTCGCTTCCCATGAAAGCGCGCGCATGCGTGATCTTGAATTTCATCGACCCCTCATTCAGGGTCGCGTCCTACCGCGCTTCCCCGCACCAGAATACTTTGACCCTGCCCTCCAACCGCACTCTGGCTGCCGGTCGGCACGATGCTGCTGGTTTCGACCATCAGCATCACGGTGCGCTCAGGCGCTCGAGGACGATGCATCATGCCCTTCGGTATGACGACGCCCTGCCTTGGCGCGAGTTCGATCGTCCGATCCTGCAGGTCGATCAGCAGACGTCCTTCAACGACATAGAAGAACTCATCATCCTGCTCGTGATTGTGCCAGTGGTATTCCCCCTGAACGACGCCCAGGCGAACCACAGAACCGTTCACTTCACACAGTGTCTGGTTGTACCACGTGTGCGTACAAGCATCTGCGATCGCCTTCTCGTCGATTAACTCGAGCGGCTTGTGCAGCACATTGAGAAGAGTCACGTATGGAAACTCGGTACCGCTCATCGCGCATCCTCCTCCGGCTCATTGGCCAGACAAACAGACATTCTGTAGACGCACCGCTAGAACTGAAGACTCACTTTTTCCGCCTGACCTGTGTAAGGCACTGTGACCGTCGCGGTGTGATGGGCCGCGTCATATCTGGGAGCGGGGATCCCCTTGCCGTCCAATAACGCGCTTCTTGCAGGGTTCGTCACGCCAGCGAATACGACGTCCACGAAAGAGAACCATGGCTTGTAGGTCCCCACCGCCTTGTCCAGCGCAAGCGACATCATCGTCGCGTCTCCGCTGCAGGTCATCGCGATGCTCAGGCTTTCTCCGTGCGTGTAATTGAACGTGTGTCCATCATCCATGTAGAGATGTCCGCTGCAATTCGGGCCAGGATAAACACGCAACGCCAGATTCCCCTGAGGTGTAAACGCAGTAGACTGCACAACCGGCTGCTCCGCAATGACTGACCCCGCTTTGACATAAACAGGAATCTCGTTGATCTTCGGATTGACTCGAAGGCCCTTGCCGCCTGCCGTCGCGGTCTCGCCCTTGCTCGCTGTTTCTCCGCCGGCGAATTTCTCGCCGCTCCAGTAGTCGTACCAGTCGCCGGTCGGCAGATGCACATCGTATGGGTCCATCATCTCCCACACCTTCGGCGCAACCAGCATTGAAGGGCCGAACATGTATTCCTCTTCGTTCGCGTTCAACCACGTCTCCTGGGGAAACTCCAGAAAGAGCGGCCGCATGATCGGCATCCCCGTACGCGAAGATTCCTCAGCGACCGAGTAGATGTACGGCAGCAAGCGATAGCGCTCCTCGATCGCGGCCTTCATATACGTCTCGTACTGCGGCCCGAAAACCCACGGCTCCTTATCGCCGGTCCCCTTCGCAGAGTGGTTGCGATAGATCGGATTGAACACGCCAAGCCACATCCATCGAGTCACCAGGTCCGGAGGCGCCGTGCCATTGAACCCACCAATGTCGTCACCACTCATCGCAAATCCGCCGATGTTGAGATTCAACAGCGTCGGCAGGCTCATCCGCAGATGGTTATATGTGGCGGAGTTGTCGCCGGTCCACGTCGCAGAGTAACGGTGCCCGCCCGCATAAGTCGCGCGTGTGAGCACAAACGGGCGCTCGTTCTTCTCCAGCTTCAGCAGGCCCTCAAACGTCGCGCGGCTGTTCTCCATCCCGATCACGTTATGTGCGCCAAGATGCGGCAGCGTGCTGCCATCGTCCAATCGCGACACCACGTCGAGTGGCATCGTCTTTGTCGGTGTCTTGAAAACCGAGGGCTCATCCATGTCGTTCCAGAATCCGCGCACACCCATGGCCACGAAATCGGCATATTGCTTGCCCCACCACTCGCGCGACTTGCTGAGCGTGAAATCAGGAAACACACTCGCCCCCGGCCACACCGGACCCACATACAGCGAGCCGTCAGCGTGCTTCATGAATACATCTTCTGCAGTTCCGCTTTTATAGGGCGGGTAGTCCGCCTGCGCAATATGCAAGTCGGTAATCGTGACCAGGCTGAAACCATCTTTGCGCAGGTCTTTCACCATCTCCTCGAAATGAGGGAATGCATTGCGATCGATCGTGAACGGCCGGTTCTTGTCCTGATAATCGATATCGAGATACAGCACGTCCGCGGGAATCTTCTTCTCGCGAAACGTCCTCGCCACTTCGCGCAAGCGTGCCTCGGTCATGTAGCTGTACCGGCTCTGCTGGTATCCAAGGGTCCACAGTGGCGGCAACGGCGTCTTCCCTGTCAGGTCAGAGAACGAGCCAAGTACGCGCTTCGGGTCAGGACCGTAGAAGAAATAGTAGTTGAGCGGTCCGCCCTCCGCTCCGAAAGAGTATGCGTCGTGACGCGCCTTGCCGAAGTCGAACGACGAGCGCCAGGTGTTATCCATGAAGATGCCGTAAGCGCGGCCATTCTTCATCCCAAAGAAGAATGGAATGTCTTTGTAGAGCGGATCATTAGATTCCTGCCATCCAAACTGGTCCGTGTTCCACATCGTGAAGGCGCGATTGTTCAGCACGAGTGAGGTTTTATCCCCGAGACCGAAATAGAGTTCCGACAGATCGCTCGGCATTTTCTTCGTCACGCGAAACTCGCCGCCATCAAACGCCATCGGCTCGCGATCGTCGTCTTCATTCACCACGTTCCCTGCCGCATCAAGAAACGCGATGCGCAGCGGCGATTTCGTCACACGGATGCGTCCACTGGAAAACTCAAGTACCACCGCATCAGCACCGTCCTGCACTCGCACGGCCGGCGCCGCTGGTTTGAATGCTGGATCGACGGCCCACGAGAAATCTTTGTCAAAGGTGCCACTCGGCGCGACGCGCACGCGAACCGTAGCATCGTTCACGACCGTGACCAGCACCTTTGCTTTGCCGGCCGTCAGTTCCACACCATTCGGCGTTCTGACGACGTTGCTGACATTGCCGATTGCCTGCCACTCAGCCCAGGCGCTACCCGTTAGAGCCGCGAAAAGCATTCCTAACACCATAGACTTCAGGATTCTGCGAGTGGATACGCAGCTGCGGAGCCCCACTGCGGGCCCGGCCATCTGATCAGTTTTTCCCATGTCCTCACCTTGCGGCTGCCCAGGTCCTGGCCGCACACACGTTATTTGTTCACAGTTTCGGCCAACAGCCCAAGTGATCCCGGTTAAGAATCGCATTCTAAACGAAGAGAAATAAATCTCGCGAACGACCGAATATTTCCGCGGCTCATCAGTTTTCACCGGCAGCAACTCCAGACGAAGTCTTCGAAAGCGCCGCTCGCGACCTTAGGTGGGTTGAGCATGCAAGTGTTCAAGGAAGAGAGGTCTAAGAACATGAACCCAGTTAACATTCTTCTAAACGCCATAGAGTATCTAAATGAATCAGACCTTCGCGACGAGGATGATATAGAAAGTATCGAACTTATTTGGCAGGTACTGCGAGAGCTAGAAGTAACTGTAAACAGACGATACTTTTAGCAAAACAAGATGAGCCGCGAAACAAGCTCTCTCCTTCGCACACCCGCGATCCACTCCCCCCAGTAATTCGATAAGTCATAAATCACTTTGCGCGCTCATTAACCTTGTAGGACAAGTGTTAACAACTGCCAATAAATGTTAAGAAATGAAAAGTGCGCGCCGACTTTCGTACAAAGTAAGCGGCACTAGCGCGTTCATAAGCAGGTTGACGAGCGCCATTCGCGAAGCGCACTTCCAAACCTCTCGCCGACTCCACAGAGCCGTTCGTCCCTCACATTGGGTCACCCGACACAAACGCCATAACAAATTCCTTCGTGCTGCGTATAACTGCACAACCACCAGATTGGTACGGTGCCGCAAGTTTGCTCCTGACCGTATCGAAGCGTGGTGGCGACGGAGGAACACAAGATTTGACTCAGAAGTACTCGCCGCAAGCACTGCTTCTCGTTCTCTTCTCGCCGCCAGTTCATCTCGCAATAACTCCGGCGCAACATAAACGAACTCTTGACCAGGAGGGATGCTTTATGAAACCTACAATACTCGCGATGGCGGTCCTGTCAGTTCTGATCGCCGGATCAGTTACCGCTGCCCAGGCGCAGACTTGGAACGTGAACGTCCCGTTCGCCTTTGAAGCCCGGGGTGTCTCGTTTCCAGCCGGACATTATGAGGTAAGCGAAGTCTCAAACCGTGGCTTTCTTATTTTGCGCGGCAAAGAGGACCCAGCAAAGCAGTTCATCTGGGTTGCGCATCCAAATGAAGCGAACAGTAAAACTGACGCCGTGCTGACGTTCGTCAAGACCGGCTCGTTTGCAGTTTTGACGAGCATTGAGGATCCGCAAGTGCACACAAACGCCTTTAGGCGGGCACAGGCGAAAGACGTGGCCATTGTGCAGATTCAGGGCAAGAGCCAGGGCAACTAATACGGTCAGACAACAATGAGGGCGCTTCTCGCGCCCTCATTGTCGTCGTGAGACGTACTAAAGTAGTGAAGCTGCCCTTCCCTAGAAATTAATTTTGAGAGCGAACTGACCAAAGCGCCGTTCGTCGTTCGCACCATTGTTGTTTCCAATGCCGCCCTTGGAGGCCGTGATCGGTACAGGTACGCCGTTGCCGACGTTGGCGACATCATTCAGACCTTCCTGGATAAAGAGGTTGTGATGGTTGAGAAGATCGAATCCCTCGGCGCGGAATTCAAGGCCGATCTGCTCATGAATGCGGAAAGTCTTGCTGACGGCCATGTCATAGGTCCATGCGCCAGGTCCGCGGAAGCTGTTACGAGACACCATCGTCTGCGGGAAGGGACCCCACTCGGATATGCCACCGAGCGCCGGATTTCCGAAAGAAACCGCAGCCGGCAGGTCGCCTATGTGATAGCTGTTCAATCCATTGCCAGTCTCGCCGTGCGGGATTGATTTGAAGGTGTGTTTTGGAACCACACCGTCGGCCGGCGTATACCGTGCGACCTGGTAGCCAGTGACGTTGTTCGTGCTGTCAAAGTAAGTGAAGGGTGCACCCGTACGGACGGTATAGATGCCCGTAGCCAGCCAGCCGCCAAGCACGAGATCCAGGAGTTTTCTCTTGGCAAATTTAGGCGTCTCATACATGGGCGCGATGACCAGACGACTACGGATGTCAAGATCGCCGTTACCGTGGTCGAAGCCGGGGAAGAATGGCTGCGTGTATCCGAGCGCAAAGGCGTTATTGGTCTCAGAGAACGTTGTGCTTAGATCGTCCAGCTGATGCGCATAAGTGTAGTTTGCGACAAGGCTCAGACCTTTCTGACGATAGTTAGTAGTTTGGAACTGAATATTGAACGCCTCGTAGTACGAGTCGCCGCTGGAACCGCGGTTGTTAATATTGGAATATTGGTTGTTCAGTCTTGTTAGCCCGAAATTTCCCGCGGCATCTGTTGTCGGGTCGCCAAGCAATACATTCCCGCCGCCTCTATTATTTGTATTCTTAATGTCATACAAATGGATGCCGCGAGCACCGGCATACTGAAGCGAGATTAGAGTATTTGGCGCCAACTGCTGTTCCAGGGCTGCATCCCAGAACTGTGTCTGCGCCGTTTTGATGTTTTGGTCCACATTGCGCAGGCTCGTGGGTGGCAATGGGACGGCACCCG